>JAYSOL010000090.1:0-4825 GCA_043723045.1 Gammaproteobacteria bacterium
GAAGGGCCCGGTCACCTGTTCGATGCGCTCCGCCAATTTCTGCAGCTTGCGCCGGATCACCTTGTGGTAATCGCGCCCCAGGGCGTAGCGCGAAATATAGGCGTGTTCCGCCTGCTCCAGCAATGTTTGCATATCGGTAGCGTCCGGCAGGTAGTCTAGGCGTGCGCAGATGACGCGCAAGGTGCCCGGCACCAGTTCCTGCGGGCGGCTGCGTCGGGTACCGTGACGCGCCATGTAGTCCATTTCGCCATGGTATTGTTGCGCCAGCCAGTCGAGCAGGCGGCGCTCCGCCAGGGGCAGCGCCACGTCGGCGATGCCGACTTGCTGAAAGCCGAGTTCCTGTCCCCAGCGTTTGATGTCGAGGCCTAAGCGGGGGAAATCCGCGGTCTGCCTTGGTGCAGGATGCATATGGCCCTATCATATACCTAAAATATACTTAGAGAAGCCTGTGAGCGTGATGAACCGTCAAGACGTCCGATTTTTTATTGCGATGAGATGTCAATTCGTTTGGCCCTCTTGCTGCCCAGAATCCCTTCTATCATGCCCCATACCCTGACACTGCCCCAAGCCCTTTACCGTAGCGCCCAGGTGCGTGCGGCCGATCAACGCGCCATGCAGCCGCCCGGCTCGGCGGGGTCGGTGTTGATGGAACGGGCCGGCGATGCCGCCTGGCAGCTGCTGCGCACACGCTGGCCACGGGCGCGGCGCATCGCTGTGTTGTGTGGTCCGGGAAACAACGGCGGTGACGGCTATGTGTTGGCGCGCCGGGCGCACGAGGCGGGGTTCAGTCCGCGGGTATTGACCCTGGAACACGCGCAGGGCGCGCGCGGTGATGCGCAGGGCGCGCAACAGCGGCTCCTGCAGGCGGACATCGTCCCTCAGGCCTTCGATACCAACCCCCTGCAGGACGTCGATGTGGTAGTGGACGCCTTGTTTGGCATAGGTCTTGCGCGTGATGTCAGCGACCGGGCGGAGGCGGCGATCGTCGCGCTGAATCACTGCGGCGCGCCGGTGTTGGCGCTGGACCTGCCTTCCGGGCTGGACGCCGACAGTGGCCGGGTATGGGGCGTGGCGGTGCGCGCCGCGGCCACGCTCACGTTTATCGGACTCAAGGCTGGTCTGTTTACCGGCGCGGGACGCGAACACAGTGGTGTGATTTATTTTGATGACCTGGGGACGCCCGCAGCGGTGTTCGACGGGGTGGTGCCCCTGGCGCACCGCATTACCCGCGATGATCTTTATGGCCTGATGCCGCGCCGGGCGCGCCACGCACACAAGGGCGATGCCGGCCACGTGCTGCTGCTGGGGGGCGCCCCGGGCATGGGCGGGGCCGTGCGTCTGGCGGGCGAGGCGGCCTATCGCGCGGGCGCCGGGTTGGTGCGCCTCGCCACCCATGGGTCCCATGCGGCGTCGCTCGCCGCCAGTCGGCCGGAGTTGATGGCGCACGCGGTGGATTCGGCGCAAGACCTGCGCCGTCTGTTGTCGCCGCCGTCGGTACTGGCGGTGGGGCCGGGCCTGGGTCAGGACGCGTGGGCGCGCTGCCTGTGGGTGGCGGCCCTGGACAGTCCTTATCTACAGGTAGTGGACGCGGATGCGCTGACGCTGCTGGCGCAGGACCCGGTGCGACGGGATGACTGGATACTGACGCCCCACCCGGGCGAGGCGGCGCGCCTGCTGGGGTGCAGCGTCGCCGACATTCAGCACGACCGGTTTGCCGCGGTACGGGAAATCGCCGTGAGTTACGGTGGTGTGTGTGTGCTCAAGGGTTCGGGCACGCTCATCGCCCACGACGGCGATGCCACGCTGTGGTTGTGCGATCGTGGCAATCCGGGCATGGCCAGTGGCGGTAGCGGCGATGTGCTCACCGGGGTGATCGCGGCGCTGTGCGCCCAGGGTTTAAGTCCGCAGGCCGCGGCGCGACTCGGGGTCTGGGTACATGCCAGCGCCGGCGATGCCGCGGTGGCGCAGACGGGGGAGATCGGCATGCTGGCGAGCGATCTGTTTCCCTTCATCCGTGCCGGCATCAACGCCTTGCTGGACCCATGCGTCTGACACGCGCCATCGCGACAGCGCAAGACATGGAGGCGCTGGGTGTGGCCATGGCCCACGGCCTACAGGCGGGCCAGGTGATTTTTTTTCACGGCGATCTGGGCAGCGGCAAGACCACGTTGGTACGCGGCATGTTGCGCGGTCTCGGGCACCGCGGTGCGGTGAAAAGTCCGACCTATACCCTGGTGGAGTCCTATAGTCTCGGCGGCCGCGAGATTTTTCATTTCGACCTGTACCGCCTGAACGACGCGGAAGAGCTGGAGTTTCTCGGCATACGCGATTATCTTCAGGGGCAGGGTATCTGCCTGGTGGAGTGGGCGGAGCGCGGGGCGGGGCACTTGCCGGCGCCGGATGTTGACGTTTTCATCGAACGGGAAGAGGATACGCGTACTGTGCAATTGCATTCGCATACCGACAAGGGCGCCGCCCTGCTGGACGGTCTGACATGAGACCGCTACGTCGCTTTATTCTCCTATGGCTTACACTGCTTCCGCTCGCAGCACCTGCCGGCGTGGTGAGTGTGCAGAACCTGCGTATGTGGCAGGCGCCGGACCATACGCGTCTGGTGTTCGACCTGAGCGGCCCCCTCGAGCATCACCTGCTCACCCTCAAAGACCCGGCGCGCCTCGTCATCGATCTGGACGGCGCGCGGATTAACGGCGAGCTGCCGGCGGTGGATGCCGATAGTCCCATCGTTGCCGGTCTGCGTTCCGGCGGGCGTGGCGAAAATGGGGTCAGAATCGTCATCGACCTCAAGACGGACGTGCAGCCGCGCACCTTTCTGCTGAAGCCCTTTGGCGAATACGGCGACCGCCTGGTCATCGATCTGGTCGATACCAAAGTGGCGGAAGAGGAAGCCAAGCTGGATACCCAGCCAGCCAGCAGCGCGCCGCTGCCGGCCAGCCGTGACCTGATCGTGGCCATCGACGCCGGGCACGGCGGTGAGGACCCGGGCGCCATCGGCCGGCGCTATCGCACGCGCGAGAAGGACGTAGTGCTGGCCATCGCGCGCGAACTGCAGAAACTCGTGGCGGCGACCCCGGGCATGCGGCCGGTGATGATCCGCGACGGCGATTATTACGTCGGGCTGCGCGAGCGCATCCGCAAGGCCAACCGCCACGGCGCGGATGTCTTCATCTCGATCCACGCCGATTCCATCCCCGGCAAACATGCACGTGGCTCGTCGGTGTATGCCTTGTCGGAGCGCGGCGCCACCAACGAAGCCGCCAAGGTGCTGGCGGACAAGGAAAACGCCGCGGACATGATCGGCGGCGGCGGTCTGGGAGACAAGGACGATCTGCTGCTCAAGGTGCTGGTGGATATGACTCAGAACGCCACCATCGGCGACAGCCTGGATCTGGGCACGGATGTGCTGACGTCACTGCGCCAGGTGGGACCGTTGCATGCCTCGAGTGTTTCGCAGGCCGGGTTCATGGTGTTGAAGTCGCCGCATATTCCGTCGGTGCTGGTGGAGACGGCGTTTATTTCCAACCCGGATGAAGAGCGCAAGCTGCGCGACCGCGCGTCGCAGCGGCGAATTGCCCAGGGCATCTTCGCCGGGCTGCAACGCGCCGCGCCGCGTCTGCTGGCGCGGCGCGCGGTACCGGCGACAACGGCGCGCCGCGGCGCGCCGGAAGATGGCCGCGACTATGTGGTGAAAACCGGCGACACCCTGGTTTCCATCGCACGTCAGTACGATATCAACGTCGATGCGTTGCGTTTTCTCAATGATTTACGCGACAGCAGCCTGCCAGTCGGTACCAAGCTGCGCATCCCCCAGAAGGGTCTGGGTGACAGCTGATGTCGATGGAACAATAAGCCATAGAAGATAGGGAACCTCTGACTGGGTAGTCACGGCTATCACGTGCATTATTTTGGGAGATTCTGATGTCGCGCAAAAAACCCTCAATCCACGGCCAGTGGTCATCGCGCTGGGCATTTATCCTGGCGGCCGGCGGATCGGCTGTGGGTTTGGGGAATATCTGGAAGTTTCCCTACATCACCGGCGTGAACGGCGGCGGGGCATTTGTATTGATCTATCTCGTAACGGTGCTGCTGGTGGCGGCACCGATCATGGTGGCCGAAGTCATGCTGGGCCGCCGTGGACGTCAAAGCCCCATCAATACCATGCGCGATCTGGCGCGCGAGGCCAAGGCGTCGCGCCACTGGTATCTGCTGGGTGCCGTCGGTATCGGCACGGGCGTGTTGATACTGTCCTACTACAGTGTGATTGCCGGGTGGTCCCTGGCGTATGTGTTCAAGACCGGCGCGGGCGCGCTCAACGGCGCAAGCCCGGGGCAGGTGCACGCGCTGTTCAGCGGCCTCACCGGCAACCCGTACGCCTTGTTGTTTTGGCATACATTGGTCATGGTCATGACCATGGCGGTGGTGGCGCGCGGCGTGCGCAGCGGGCTGGAGAAGGCGGTGCGCTGGATGATGCCGGCGTTGTTTGTGCTGCTGCTGGTGCTGGTGGGCTACGCCATGAGCAGCAGCGGATTCTACGAAGGCATGCGTTTTCTGTTCAAGCCGGATTTCAGCAAGATCAGCCCCCAGGGGGTGCTCATTGCCATGGGCCACGCCTTCTTCACCCTGAGTCTCGGCATGGGGGCGATCATGACGTATGGATCGTACCTGAGTGAACGTACCTCGATCCTGCCCGCGGTGGCCGCCATTGCGACGGTGGACACGCTGGTGGCGCTGCTCGCCGGCATCGCCATCTTCCCCCTGGTCTTCAGTTACGGACTCACGCCCGGCGCCGGTCCGGGGCTGATTTTCG
>JAYSOL010000091.1:0-4363 GCA_043723045.1 Gammaproteobacteria bacterium
GCGGCATTGGCCACGATGAGATAGCGGTCGTCCGGGGTGGCCATGAGGTGGTGCGGTTCCTTCCCAATGGGGGTACGGGCGACCTCCTGGTAGGTTTGCGTGTCGATGAGGCTGATGGAGTCGTCTCCGGAGTTGAGGGCGATGGCCATTTCCGCCCTCGTCGGGGGAGCCCAGACCAGGGTGGTGACCAGAATCAGGAAAAAGCAAGACCACGGACGGGCCGGGGAGGGGCAGGGAACTGACATGAACGGAATCCTTAGAGTGCTTGAAATATCAGGTAAATAGTAGCCCAGCCCTGCCCATCCAGCCACCGGGGTGGGGGTGTCCCGTTGTGGCGGTATGCATTGGACGGTTTCTTGGCGTTTAGCCCCTTGCATAGTCTATGCTCTTTACGTAGTATTATTGTGTTCGCCCTTTAAAAAGGCGGGCAATTCGTTGAAGTTGCAGCACTGAAGAATGGTCGTCGTTCCCTGCTTGGATTTTAGCTGGTGTACCACCCTCTTGGTCTCTCCTTCAGCATTTTATTGAAAAATCGGGATATTCCCGCAAATATGCTCTTAGGAGCAAGAGGTATTTATGCAGAGTGGTACAGTGAAATGGTTTAACGATGCTAAAGGTTTTGGTTTTATCACCCCGAGCGATGGCAGTGCCGACGTGTTTGTGCACTTCTCCACCGTGCAGGGCGATGGCTTCAAGACCTTGGCGGAAGGCCAGCAGGTAGAGTTTGAAGCTGCCAAAGGCCCGAAAGGCATGCAGGCCACGAAGGTTGTGCCGCGCTAAAGCCTCCCGGAAAAGCCCTGCTCTGCAGGGCTTTTCTTTTTGACGCTGTCGTTTCTCCGCCAGCCGTCTTTTTTAACGTATTTTAAGGGTAGGTCATCCCTGCGTGTCGACCTGCACATTCCTGCCGATTTCGTCCATAATCAGCCGGTCTGGGCCCGCCGTGGCCCGGGGCGCATCAAAATAACAATGCCCAATATTAAGATTTCCAGTGCCACCTGTTCTGTTTCTTCAATCGATGCCGACCTGAAGAATTCACCCCTGAGTGCGCGTGGTGTAAACACCTATCCCGCGACGCCAGAGTGTGTTCGTCCATTTTGTCTGGCCTGCGCACTATGAATCAACCCGCCGATCAATCCCGCAAGCGTCTCGCGGCGGTCGCCATCGCCGCCGTCGGTGTGGTGTATGGCGATATCGGCACCAGCCCCCTGTACACCATGAAGGAGGCGTTTCACGGCACGCACGCCATGGAGGTGTCGCCGGCAAACGTACTCGGCGTGCTGTCACTCATCTTCTGGTCGCTCATCATCGTGGTATCGGTGAAGTACGTGGTGTTCATCATGCGCGCCGACAACAAGGGCGAGGGCGGTATCATGGCGCTCATGGCGTTAGTGCAGCGCGCCACCGCCGGCGAGCCGCGGGTGCGCTGGCTGCTGATGACGCTCGGCATCTTTGGCGCTGCGCTGTTCTATGGCGATGGCATGATCACCCCGGCGATCTCGGTGTTGTCGGCGGTCGAGGGTCTGGAGGTAGCCACCCCGGCGCTCAAGTCGTACGTGATCCCGATCTCGCTCGTCGTGCTCGTCGGACTGTTCCTGGTCCAGCGGCACGGCACCGCCAGGGTCGGCGCGTTGTTCGGACCGGTGATGTTGCTGTGGTTCGCCACGCTCGGCTTGCTTGGCACCCTGAGTATCGTGCGCTACCCGGAGGTGCTGGCGGCGGTGAATCCGTGGTATGCAGTGGCCTTCTTCGCCGACCACGGTGTGGGTGGCATGATCGTGCTCGGCGCGGTGGTGCTGGCGGTCACCGGCGGCGAGGCGCTGTACGCCGACATGGGCCATTTCGGCAAGCGTCCGATCCGGCTCGCCTGGTTCGGTTTCGTCTTGCCGGCGCTGCTGCTCAATTACTTTGGCCAGGGCGCGCTCTTGCTGCACGACGCTGAGGCCGCGCACAACCCGTTCTACCGGCTGGCGCCGGAGTGGGCGCTCTACCCGATGGTGGCGCTGTCCACGCTCGCTGCCGTGATCGCCTCGCAGGCGGTGATCTCCGGCGCGTTCTCGGTCACCCGCCAGGCGATCCAGCTCGGTTATGCGCCGCGTATGAACATCGCGCATACCTCGGAGCGTCAGATCGGCCAGATCTATATCCCGTTCATAAACTGGGCGCTGCTCTTCGGCGTGGTGGTGCTGGTGCTCGGCTTCAAGTCGTCCAGCAATCTGGCCGCCGCCTACGGTATCGCCGTCACCGGCACCATGGCGATCGATACCATCCTGGCGTTCGTGGTAGTGCGCCGCCTGTGGGGCTGGAACTGGGGCGTGACCGCGGCCGGGATCGTCGCATTCCTCACCATCGACCTCGCGTTCCTCGGCGCCAACGCCCTCAAGTTCTTCCAGGGCGGCTGGTTCCCGGTGTTGATCGCTGTAGCGGTGTTCACGCTGCTGGCCACCTGGAAGCGCGGACGGGCGCTGCTGTACGAGCGACTCAAGGAGCTGGCCATCGCCATCGAGCCGTTCCTCGACAGCATCGCCCGGCACCCGCCGGCGCGCGTTCCCGGCACCGCCGTGTTCCTCACCACCAAATTCGAGGGCGTGCCGCATGCGCTGATGCACAACCTCAAGCACACCAAGGTGCTGCACGAGCGCGTCGTGCTCCTCACGGTCGTTTTCCAGGACATCCCGCATATCGACACCAGCGAGCGCATCGAAATCTGGCCACTCGGCAATAACTTCCACAAGGTGTTCGTGATCTACGGCTTCAAGGACGAGACGAATATCCCCAAGGCGCTCGAGTTGTGCGCGCCACTCGGGCTCGAGTTCAACATGATGGATACCTCGTTTTTCCTGAGCCGCGAGACCCTCATCGCCACGCGTCGCCCGGGCATGGCGCTGTGGCGCGAGAAGCTGTTCGTCAGCATGTCGCGCAATGCCGGCAGTGTTACCGCCTATTTCCAAATTCCCACCAACCGCGTGGTCGAGCTCGGCACGCAGGTCGAGCTGTAGACTGAGAAGGAGCCAAACCGCATGCTACAGTAGCGATGCGCGTGTCCGTATTGCAGGGCGGATAGGGGGCACTCAAAGGAAAAACGCCGAAGGAGGAAAAAACATGAAACGCAATACCTATGCAATCACATTTTTGGGACTGATCGCTCTTTTTCTGTTTCCGTTATCGCCTGCCTACAGTCAGGAGGGCGTGTATGCCGTGTTTAACGGGCAGATGCAGGATGGCATGCACAGTGTCAAAATGTGGATGATAAAATCAAACGTATTGATGGCCATGACGATATTGGTCGGCGTGCTGGGTGCCGCCCTGATCGCCATGCAGAAACTCGAAGGCAAAAAATACAAGACTGCGGTCATCCTGGTCGGATTCGTCATTACCGCGCTGACTGTGGTGACCAACACGGTGTTTCCTGTGGATTATCGCACGCTGCGGCAGAACGCCGTCAAAGCGAAACATATTATCAAGAAAGCGGAGCAACACCTGGCGGCACTCCAGGCAGAGGAAAATCCTGACAACCAGCGGTTGCTGGTGCAGCAGATCGCTGAACTGATGGGACAGGTCAACGAGCTGGAGGAGAAGACGGAGTTTGCGCAAAACTTTCCGCCAATGATTTCCACGGCCTATGCCGGCGACGCGGGGCCCGATCTGAAGCCGTCCTGGATTTCGACTCCGCCTAAGGAAGATGCGATTTCCTATTTTTTTGTCGGTATGAGCGAAAACCCGCTGCTGGCGACGGCACGCGTCGAATCGCAAAACGACGCGATAGAAAAAGCGGTGCGGCAGTTCACCCAAGACGGGCAGCAGTCCATGGCGCAGCAGGTCAAGACGGATATCGACTCGGCGCGTGACTATGTGCGACAGATGTCGAGCGTGAAAAAAAATTACCTCGAATACGATAGCGCCGCCAAGCGTTACCGATATTTTACTTTGCTGGAGCTGAACAAGGCGTTCGCCACCACGGTGGTCGCCAAGACCATGCGGCCTACGATGCGCTTGCGCGTAACCGAGAAAACGCGGCTCAAGCAGTTTCAGCAAGCCGTGTTGGGTGGTGAGTTTAAGAATAAAGTGGCCGTCTATGTGGGGGACGTCGAAACCAACAAGCGCTTCAGGCTGATCATCTTCGAGGCGAAAGAGGGCGCGACCGATTCGGGCGCCGCCGCGCTGTTGTCCAGCAAGAACGTGCGGTCGGCGGCCAAGACGATATTATTCGATAGTAAAGTCGAGGTAGCCAAAAAAGAAGTCGAGTTCCAGTACGATACCAAGCGTTACATACTGGTTTTCACGGCCAAGGAAGTGACGGGCCTGGATATCTTCGACTTTGAAGTGTATCGAAAATAGGCCGGCCCTGCGGATCATAAGCTGCAAT
>JAYSOL010000092.1:0-3661 GCA_043723045.1 Gammaproteobacteria bacterium
CGCGGGAGCGGCCGGGGCGGGACCCGCAATTAAGATTTTAAAGCCGCGTGGTAGCGCGTCGACAATAATACAAAGGCTGTTGGGGTTCGCAAGCTCACCCCAACCTACCAAACGTACAGTGCTAGCCGACGCTTCGCAAAGCGGGAGCGAGCTCCCGCACTCCAAAAAACTGCGCGTCAACCACTCACCACCGCCATACCCGCCTGCCGCCACTGTTCAATACCGCCGGCCAGCGTATAGACATTGGCAAACCCCAGCCGATCCAACACTGCTGCGGCCGCCGCGCTGCGCACACCATGATTGCTATACACCACGATGGCGCGGGTATCCGCACGCGCCAGCGCCGCTTCGCGCTGATCGCCGTAAGGGTCAACGGCGTTTTGCATGCCGCTCTCGGGGATATGCAGTGAGCCGGGGATGTGGTCGCGCGCGAATTCGTCCGCCGTGCGGGTGTCCACGATGAGGGGTTCGTCGTGGTTTTCGATCATCTCATCCAGATCGTCCGGATTGATTTCGCGCATGGGTTGCCTGGTTCGATAGTGGGGGCCCGCTTGGCCCGGGTTCGGCGACACGTCGGTGCGTGCCCGGCGTTATCGGCCTGCGCTAGGCAGGCTGGCTTCGGTCGTTTCTAAAGCCTGGTCCAGTTCCGCGCGCGCGGTAATCGGCGCGGAACAGGTGTGTCCTGCGCAAACATAGGCGGTAACCGTATTCTTTGCAACACGCTGCGCCAGCACCCCGGGCAACGTCGTGGCGCTGTCCGGTATGGCCAGCAGCACGCGGCGCGGTGCGTAGCGTTGCTGGCAACGGACTATCCAGGGCTGCATGGCCTCCCGAGTTCCGCGCAACACCACCGTCTGCGCCGGCGTGTGGTATTCCTCCAACGCATTCAGCAGGGCATTGTGGCCGGAGGGGTAACGCGCCATGTCCTGATACAGGGCCTTCAACGTGCGTTCCGCCGCGTCCAGATAACGGGTGTCCCCCAGCAAGTGACCGAGGCGCAGCAGCACCTGCGCCGCCACCCCGTTGCCCGCAGGGATCGCCTCGTCACTCGCGGGCTTGGGCCGATGAATAAGTTTTTCATGATCGTCGGCGGTGAAATAGAAAGCGCCCTGTTCCCGATCCTCGAAGTGCGCGAGCAGCGCCTCGGCCAGTTGTACCAGAAACTGCATGTCGCTATCGCGCCAGCGCGCCTGCAATAGTTCCAGTACACCGTCCATGAGAAACGCGTAGTCGTCCAGATAGGCGTTGAGGTGCGACTTGCCATCCTTATGCGTGGCCAACAGGCGTCCATCCCGCCACAACTGCGCCCGCACAAAATCCACGGCGCGTGCCGCCGAGTCGATGCAGACATCTCGCCCCAGCAACCTGCCTGCGTGCGCCATGCCCTTGATCATGAGCCCGTTCCACGCCGTGAGAATTTTTTCATCCCGCCCCGGCGCCACGCGCAGCGCACGCGCGGCAATAAGTTTACGCCGCGCGCTGGCAAGCCGCGCCTCGATCTGCACGGGCTCCAGGTGGAGGTGCTTAGCCAGGGTAGCGGCATCCTGAAAGACATGCAGATTCCACGCCTCATTCTCGAAGTTCGGCGGGCGGTCGAGGCCGTAGTGCGGCGCCACCACGGCGTATTCCTCCGGGCTCAGTAATTGTTTGACCTCCTCCCGCTGCCACACGTAGTAACGGCCTTCGTGGCCCTCGGTGTCGGCGTCGAGGCTGGAGTAATAGCCGCCCGCGGGCGACTGCATGTCGCGCATCACCCAAGCGGCGGTGTCCAGGGCGATGCGCCGGAACAGCGGATCGTGCAGGGCAAGCGCCGCATCGGCGTACAACGGCAACAACTGCGCGTTGTCGTACAGCATCTTCTCGAAATGCGGAATCATCCAGTAGTCGTCCACGGAATAACGACAGAAGCCGCCGGCCAACTGGTCGTAGACGCCACCGTTGGCCATCGCGTTAAGACTGTGCCGCGCGATGGTGAGCGCAGTCAGATCGTTGCTACCATTGTTCACCGCCATGGCCCAGTGCCGCAGACAACGCTCGATGCTGGTGGGATGGGGAAACTTCGGCGCCTTGCCGAAGCCGCCGTGCTCGGCGTCGTATTGCTGTTCCAATTCGCTGCGCGCCTGATCCAGCAGCGCCGGGTCGAGGGGTAGATCGCCGCTCGCGGCCACGGGCAGACTGCGGCGAAAGGCATCGTGCACCGCGGCGTTTTGTTGTTGTATGGCCTCGCGCCGATCGCGATAGAAACCCGCCACGCGTTGCAACAGATCGGTAAAGGCCGGCAGGCCATGGCGCGCTTCTTTGGGGAAATAAGTACCGCCGAAATACGGCGTGTGGTCGTCCGGCGTCAGGAACATGGTGAGTGGCCAACCACCGGGGCGCTGCGCCAGCATCTGATGCGCGAGTTGATAGATGCGATCCAGGTCCGGGCGTTCCTCCCGGTCCACCTTGATGCAGACGAACAGATCGTTCATCACCGCCGCCACTGCATCGTCCTCGAAAGATTCATGCGCCATGACATGACACCAGTGGCAGGCGGAATAGCCCACGGACAGTAGGATGGGTTTGTCTTCGCGCCGCGCCAGGGCCAGGGCGTCCTCGCCCCAGGGGTACCAGTCCACCGGATTGTGGGCGTGTTGCAGCAGATAGGGGCTGGTTTCTGTGATTAGACGATTGGTATGTTCTGACGCGGCGTGTGCCATGGTTGAATTCCTACTGTAAGGGTCAACTATAACGCGGCACTGGGGGCTTGTCAGCCTAGGGAAGCGTCCCCGATGCCTGCCCCACGCGACCAATAGGGCCAGGCACGAATGGCACTTACTTAAGCATAAATGTAGGGTGGGTTAGCGTTTTTTGCGTAACCCACCAAGCGTTGCGCAGCAACACAACGCCTTTTTAATGAGTGCCTGGCGGCACGTCTGGTGGGTTACGGCACAAACGGCGTGCCTAACCCACCCTACATTGATAGTGAAACCGCTTAAGTAAGTGCCATTCTGGTCAGGCACGATTGAAGCGGGCAAGGCTAATCGATCTAGTCTGACCCCTGAGGTCTCCACCAACCATTGCCACAAATCTACTGTAGACCCCACCCGTTGAATCCCATAAATTTCCCACCAGCGCCGTAAAGCACATTCCAACCGGGACCCACCCACGGCGTGATGGCAGGAAGGGGACCCCCACTCAACCCTACACTGATATACTTAACGGAGGCACCCCACCCTGAACACGAATGAGGAATGCGCTATGTCCAACGCCAATCTGAAACAGGCCGCCCACGAACTCATCGACAAGCTCCCCGAGAATGCGACGTGGGACGACGTGGTCTACGAGATGGTCACGCGCCGCGAAATCGAGCTGGGTCTGGACGACAGCGAAGCAAACCGCACCACATCGGCTGAAGACGTGGCCAAAGAGTTCGGCCTCAAGGCATGAAGGTCCACTGGACGGACCGGGCGAAACACCGCTTACGACTCATCCACGACCACATCGCGCAACACGCACCCCGCATCGCTCTCCAGGTTATTGAACGGCTTATCCAGCGCTCCCAAGATATCGCCGTCGCCCCCTATTCGGGTCGCCAGGTTCCCGAATACTAGTACTCCGTCAAATAAGTTTTTCCGTATCCCCAGAGAACCTCAGAACAAGTCCCCTCTCCCCCGCGCAC
>JAYSOL010000093.1:0-9151 GCA_043723045.1 Gammaproteobacteria bacterium
GGGCGAGTTCGATTTCCGTCAGGACCCCCGAACTCAGGCCCGCCGCGCCGACGGTGACCACCGGTTTGCGGGTTTGCGCCTGGGCGCGGAGAAATTTCAGCTGATTACGTGTCAGAGGCATATACTTTCCTGGTGGACCATTGCAGAGTACTTTAAAGATCGCATGATACCGTATCCCGAGACGTTCCCCCATGGCCCGTAGTAAGAGCAGTGGTGCCTGGCTGGCGGAGCATTTTTCCGATGAATACGTCAAGCGTGCCCAGAAGGAGGGCTATCGCTCGCGCGCCATTTATAAATTGCAGGAAATAGACCAGCGCGACCGTCTGTTGCGTCCCGGGCTCACGGTGCTCGACCTGGGCGCCGCCCCTGGGGGCTGGTCGCAGTATGCCCTTGAGCGCGTCGGTCCCTCCGGGCGGGTGGTGGCCCTGGACATCCTGCCCATGGGCGCTCTGCCGGGTGTGGAGATCGTCGAGGGGGATTTCACCGAACCGGCGGTGCTGGATCGATTGCTGGATATCCTGGCCGGCCGTCCGGTGGACCTTGTAATCTCGGACATGGCGCCCAATATTAGTGGAATCGGCTTGTCGGACCAGGCGCGCGCCATGGTCCTTGCGGAACTGGCCTGGGATTTCGCCCGGCAGCACCTTAAGCCTGGCGGGCACCTGCTAATGAAGGTCTTTCAGGGTCAGGGGTTTAGCCAGCTATATAAAGACATCCAGCGAGGTTTTGAACGCACGGTGTCGCGCAAACCCAAGGCCTCGCGTCCGCGCAGCACCGAGTTATTCCTTTTGGGGAAGGGGTTTAAGGGCGATTCATAGGCTAAAGTAGGCTGCGTCATGCGGTTGCAATGTGGTTGTATCGCCCCGATAGACATTGCAGAATGGATAAAACGCGGCGTTACGCGGTCTCACATCAACATGCCGTTAACTTGAGTCACCGTCTGAAGAGGCAATATCTTGAATAATCTCACAAAGAATCTGCTGTTGTGGCTCATCATCGCCGTGGTGCTCATGACGGTATTCAACAATTTCGGCAACCGCCAGGCGCCGCTGCGCGACATGGAGTACTCCCAGTTCTACAGCCAGTTGAACAATGGTCAGATCGACAAGGTGATCATCGAAGGTCGCGTCATCACCGGCGTCACCAAGACCAACGAGAAGTTCAAAACCTACAGCCCCGAGACGGACAACCGTTTGCTCATCGGCGATCTGCTGAAGAACGGTGTCAACGTGGAAGGCAGGCCGCCCCAGGAACAACCGCTATGGTTGCAGATCCTCATCAGCTGGGCACCGATGCTGCTGCTCATCGGTTTCTGGTTCTATATGATGCGTCAGATGCAGGGCGGTGGTGGTGGCCGCGGTGGCGCCATGGGTTTTGGCAAGAGCCGCGCACGCATGCTCACGGAAGATCACAATAAGGTCACCTTCGAGGACGTGGCCGGCGTCGAAGAGGCCAAGGAAGAAGTCGGCGAGCTGGTGGAATTCCTGCGTGACCCGAGCAAGTTCCAGAAGCTCGGCGGCCGTATCCCGCGCGGCGTCCTCATGACCGGCTCTCCCGGTACCGGCAAGACCCTGCTGGCCAGGGCCATCGCCGGCGAGGCCAAGGTGCCGTTCTTCTCCATCTCCGGCTCCGATTTCGTGGAGATGTTCGTCGGTGTGGGCGCCTCGCGCGTGCGCGACATGTTCGAACAGGCGAAGAAGCATGCCCCGTGCATCATCTTCATCGACGAAATCGATGCCGTCGGCCGCCAGCGCGGCGCCGGCCTCGGCGGCGGACATGACGAGCGCGAACAGACGTTGAACCAACTGCTGGTGGAGATGGACGGTTTCGAGGGTAACGAGGGTGTCATCGTCATCGCCGCCACCAACCGTCCGGACGTGCTCGACCCGGCGCTGTTGCGGCCGGGGCGTTTCGACCGCCAGGTGTATGTGCCGCTGCCGGACATCCGCGGCCGCGAACAGATACTCAAGGTGCATATGCGCAAGGTGCCGGTGGCGGACGACGTGGTGCCCGCCATTATCGCCCGTGGCACACCCGGTTTTTCCGGCGCCGATCTCGCCAACCTGGTGAATGAGGCGGCGTTGTTCGCGGCGCGTGGCAACAAGCGCGTGGTGGACATGAGCGACTTCGAGAAGGCCAAAGACAAGATCATCATGGGCGCGGAACGCCGTTCCATCGTCATGCCGGAGAAGGAGCGCATGAATACCGCGTATCATGAATCAGGACACGCCGTGGTGGCCAAACTGATACCCAATACCGATCCGGTGCACAAGGTCACGATCATTCCCCGTGGCCGCGCCCTGGGCGTCACCATGCAGTTGCCGAAGGAAGATCGCTACAGCCATGATCGCGATACGTTGTATTCCACCATCGCGGTGCTCATGGGTGGACGTATCGCGGAAGAGGTTTTCATGCACCAGATGACCACGGGTGCGTCCAATGACTTCGAGCGCGCCACGGATCTCGCACGCAACATGGTCATGCGCTGGGGCATGAGCGACGTCCTGGGTCCACGCGTGTACGGTGATAACCAGAGCGAAGTCTTTCTCGGTCGCGACGTGATGACGCACAAGAACATGAGCAACACCGTGGCCGAGACGGTGGATAAGGAGATACGCCGCATCATCGACGAGCAGTACGCACGCGCCCGTCAGGTTATCGAGGACAACCGCGATAAGGTCGAGGCCATGACCAAGGCGCTACTCGAGTGGGAGACGCTCAACGCGGACCAGCTTGACGACATCATGGCGGGCAAGGCACCACGGCCGCCTGAGGACTTCACGCCGCCGGCGGCCTCCAGCGGCAGCGATACCAAGCCCGGTAAGACGCCGCGCAAGCCGCGTTCCAAGCCGATGGATACACCCGCCGCGGAGCACTGAGGCGTGCCGCTTAACTGCGGCGGTCGTCCGCTGGATCTTGGACGTGTCGTGGTCATGGGCATACTCAACATCACCCCCGATTCCTTTTCGGACGGGGGTGTTTTTTTTGCGCGCGACAAGGCAGTGGCGCGGGCGCGTGAGATGGTGGAGCAGGGTGCGGCCATCATCGACATCGGGGGCGAGTCCACGCGTCCCGGCGCCCACGCGGTGTCGGTCCAGGAAGAGCTGGATCGCGTGCTGCCGGTGATCGAGGCATTGCGCGCGGCCGTGCCGGTGGTCTTGTCCATCGACACCTCCAAGCCCGCGGTGATGCGCGCGGCGGTGGCGGCCGGCGCGGGTCTCATCAACGATGTCATGGCGCTGCGCGCCGTAGGCGCCGTGCAGACAGTGGCCGAGCTCGGGGTGCCGGTTTGCCTGATGCACATGCAGGGCGAGCCACGCAGCATGCAGGACAACCCGCAGTACACCGACGTACTGGCCGAGGTGCGGGCGTTTCTCGCGCAGCGCCGCAAGGCGTGTCTCGATGCAGGCATTCCGCCACAGCGCATCATCCTGGACCCGGGCTTCGGTTTCGGTAAAACCCTGGCGCATAACTGCGCGCTGCTGCGCGGCCTGGACAGTCTGCGCGACCTCGGTGCGCCGCTGCTGGTGGGCTTGTCACGCAAATCCATGATCGGCAAGGCGCTCGGCCTGCCGGTGGAACAGCGATTGCACGCGAGTCTGGCGCTGGCCGCCCTGGCGGTGCAAAATGGCGCTTCCATCGTCCGTACCCACGATGTGGCGGCGACCCGCGATGTGGTCCGCATGACCGAAATTGTTCTGACGTCAGATACCGACAAGTTGCAGCAGTGTGAACCAACCCAGGAGGCAGGATGATCAGGCGCTATTTTGGTACCGATGGCATTCGTGGATGCGTGGGCGAAGAGCCGATCACGCCGGAAACGGTATTGAAGCTGGGTTGGGCCGCCGGGCGCGTGCTGGGCCAGGGTGCGAGCGAACACGCCAAGATCCTCATCGGCAAGGACACACGTGTCTCAGGCTACCTGCTGGAGTCGGCACTGGAGGCGGGCCTGTCCGCCGCCGGCGTGGACATACGTCTGCTCGGCCCCATGCCGACGCCGGCCATCGCCTACCTCACGCGCACGGCGCGTGCCCGCGCGGGCATCGTCATCAGTGCGTCGCACAATCCCTTTCAGGACAACGGCATCAAATTTTTCTCCAGCGATGGCAGCAAGCTGCCGGACGAGGTGGAGCTGGCCATCGAGCGCGCCATGGACGAGCCGTTGCGCACGGTGTCCCCGGATCGCCTGGGCAAGGCCAAGCGTTACGAGGATGCCGCCGGCCGCTATATCGAGTTCTGCAAGAGCACTTTTCCGCATCGCCTGAATCTCGAAGGGCTGCGGGTGGTGGTGGATTGCGCCAATGGCGCCGCCTATCACGTGGCGCCGCTGGTGCTGAGTGAGTTGGGTGCGGAGGTGATCGCCATCGCCAACGAACCCGACGGTTTCAACATCAATAAAGACTGTGGCTCGACCCACCCGGCCCTGTTGCAGAAGAAGGTGCTGGAGCAGCGAGCCGATATCGGCATCGCCCTCGATGGAGATGGTGACCGGGTCGTGCTGGTGGACGCCCAGGGTGACGTGGTGGATGGCGATCAGATCTTGTATATTTCCGCCATGTCGCGCCATGCCTCCGGACGTTTACGTGGCGGTGTCGTGGGCACCCTCATGACCAATCTCGGTCTCGAACACGCCCTGGCCGAGAGTCATATTCCCTTCAAGCGCGGCCAGGTGGGCGACCGGCATGTGATGAACCTGTTGCATCAGGAAGGATGGGAGCTGGGCGGTGAGACCTCCGGGCACATTATCTGTCTCGACAAGAGCAGCACCGGGGATGGCATCATCGCGGCCCTGGAAATATTGGCGGTGCTGGTACAGACCGGCAAGTCCCTGGCGGAATTAAAATCGGGCATGCAGGTGTACCCACAGACCATGATCAATGTGCGCATGAAACAGCGCTTCGATATCAAGAGCTCAAAAGAGGTGATGGCCGCCCTGGGCGAAGTGGAAAAGGAACTGGCCACCCACGGACGCGTGGTGTTGCGCGCCTCCGGCACCGAGCCGGTGGTGCGTGTCATGGTGGAAGGACGCGACGCGCAACTCATCGAACGGCTGGGCCAGGCGCTGGCGGAGACCGTGCGCCGGGCGGCGGAGCTCGCGGCCTGAACAGCAGTAGCCGATGCTGAATTGCTGATAATTTAGGCAGTCCCTGTTATGTCGGTGTTTTTCGCTGTGCCGACTCTCCTATATAAATTGCTTTCCGCGCTGCGCATCGGTAACATTCGCCCGTTTTAGAGCACTGAATCACGGGGAGAACGCCATGCGCCGAGCGATGGTCGCAGGAAACTGGAAAATGAATGGCAGCCAGGCCGAGGCGGCGGCCCTGTTGGAGGGTGTCAGTCAGGGCATGGCGGCGGTCAGGCAGGCGGAAGTGGTGGTGTGCCCGCCGTTTATTCTGATTCCGGCGGTCGCGAACCGGCTCAAGGGCAGCCGCATCGCCTGGGGTGGTCAGAATCTGAATGTGAACACCTCCGGTGCCTTTACCGGCGAGGTGTCCGGTCCGATGTTGAAGGATTTCGGCTGCACTTATGTAATCGTGGGGCACTCCGAGCGTCGTGCCCTGTACGGCGAGACGGATCAAGTGGTGGCGCAGAAGTTCAAGGCGGCACAGGCGGCCGGGCTGATTCCGATCTTGTGTGTGGGAGAAACCCTGGGCGAACGTGAGGCCAATGCGACCGAGACCGTGGTGGCGCGTCAGCTGGATGCGGTGCTGGCGTTGACCGGTATCGAGTCCCTGGCGAATGCCGTGATCGCCTATGAGCCGGTCTGGGCCATCGGTACCGGCAAGACCGCCACGCCGCAGCAGGCGCAGGATGTGCACAAGTTCATCCGCGCCAAGCTGGCGGGTAAAAGTGCCGCGGTGGCGCAGGGGATGCGCCTGCTTTACGGCGGTAGTGTGAAGGGCGCGAATGCGCAAGAGCTCTTCGGCCAGCCGGATATCGATGGCGGCCTGATCGGCGGCGCATCGCTGAATACAGAGGACTTCCTGGCAATCTGCCATGCGGCAGGCTGACGCGGAGCCGTGTTGAGGTTAACGAAATGAAAGAACTATTGCTGGTTGTCCATATGATCGTCGCCGTCGGCCTGATCGGGCTGGTGTTGTTGCAGCAAGGCAAAGGCGCCGATATGGGCGCGGCCTTCGGCAGCGGCGCGTCGCAGTCGCTGTTCGGCAGCCGTGGCTCGGCCACTTTTCTCAGCCGGCTGACGGCTGGGTTTGCCACGGTCTTTTTTATCACCAGCCTGTCGCTGACCGCGCTGTATTCAAGCAAAACACAGGTCGACAGCGTCATCGAGCAAGCACCGGTGCCGGCGCAACCGGTTGAACAAGCACCCGCCGTACCCGTGGTACCTCCCGTGGGTGCACCTGAAGTTCCAAAGTAACGAGTTTAGGCTAATCGCCTGCCGAAGTGGTGAAACTGGTATACACGCTACCTTGAGGTGGTAGTGGGGAAACCCGTGCGGGTTCGAGTCCCGCCTTCGGCACCATTACTCGCTTATGCGGTAACGATAAATTAGACAGGTGTTTTTTATCCTACCCAAAACTTATCTAACCCCATGAAGCACAAGACAATTCCCCGTTAGTCCGAGCTTGACTTTCAGTTGACCCAGAGCCTAGACTCGGGCGCTGGATAAGATGTGCGCCATAAAAAAATATAACCACTGAGGAGCGGCGGGGTTCGATGCTAGACAACTATCTCCCCATTCTGATTTTCATTGTCATCGGCATCGCGATCGGTGTGCTGCCCATGGTTTTCGGCAGCCTGCTGGGTCCGCACCGGCCCGGCCGTGAAAAAAATTCGCCCTACGAGTGCGGCTTCGAGGCCTTCGAGGATACGCGCATGAAGTTCGACGTGCGCTATTACCTGGTGGCGATTCTGTTTATCATTTTCGATCTGGAGATCGCCTTTCTTTTCCCCTGGGCGGTGGTACTGCAGGAGATCGGTCTGTTTGGATTTCTGGCCATGATGCTGTTTTTGGGCGTCCTGGTGGTCGGCTTTATCTATGAATGGAAGAAAGGGGCGCTGGAATGGGAATAGAAGGCGTACTCGAAAAGGGCTGGGTCACCATGTCGGCCGACAAGCTCATTAATTGGGCGCACACCGGGTCGCTCTGGCCCATGACCTTCGGTCTGGCCTGTTGCGCCGTGGAGATGATGCATGCCGGGGCCGCGCGCTACGACCTGGACCGCTTCGGCGCCGGCATCTTCCGCGGCAGCCCGCGTCAGTCCGACCTGATGATCGTCGCCGGCACCCTGGTGAACAAGATGGCGCCGGCGCTGCGCAAGGTCTACGACCAGATGGCCGAGCCGCGCTGGGTGATCTCCATGGGTTCCTGCGCCAACGGCGGCGGTTACTACCATTATTCCTACGCGGTGGTGCGTGGCTGCGACCGCATCGTGCCCGTGGATATCTATGTGCCCGGTTGTCCGCCCACCGCCGAGGCGCTGCTGTACGGCATCATCCAGCTGCAAAACAAGATTAAACGTACCAACACCATCGCCCGCTAAGGCCGCTAGCTCGAGCACATTCATGACTGAAGCACTGCAGGCGCTTGCCACCCACGCCAAGGAAAAATTCGGTGACGCCATCGGCGCCGTCATCGAGGCCCATGGCGAACTCACCCTGGAGGTGGGTCGCGCCGATCTGCACCGCGTTTGCCTGGGGCTGCGCGACGACCGGCTTTTTGCCTTCGAGCAGATCATCGATGTGTGCGGCGTGGATTATCTCGACTACGCCAAGGAGTCGGCGCGGGGCTGTAAGCCGGGTCCGCGGTTTGCAGCGGTTTATCATCTGCTGTCCGTCAGCCGTAACCAACGCGTGCGTCTGCGCGTTTTTTTACAGGACGAGTTTCCGCTGGTGGATTCGGTGGTGGATATCTGGGCCTCGGCCAACTGGTTTGAACGCGAGGCGTTTGACCTGTTCGGTATCGTGTTCGAGGGGCACCCGGATCTGCGCCGTATCCTCACCGACTACGGTTTCATCGGTCACCCGTTCCGCAAGGATTTCCCCCTGATCGGGCAGGTCGAGATGCGCTACGACCCGGATAAGCAGCGCGTGGTCTATCAACCCGTGACCATCGAGGCGCGCGTACTGGTGCCGCGCGTCATTCGTGAGGAGGGCTACGGTGCCAGGAAGCCTTGATATAGTGCGCAGCCTCGGCCTGTGTGCAGGCCAGGTCGAGACCGGTGATGCCGTTGCGGGCACGCAGCCTGTATATACAATGCCGTCGCAGGGAGACGCGACCCATGCCTGAGATCAGAAATTACACCATGAACTTCGGGCCGCAGCACCCGGCGGCGCACGGTGTGCTGCGCCTGGTGCTGGAGCTGGACGGCGAAGTGGTCGAGCGTGCCGACCCGCATATCGGTCTGCTGCATCGGGGTACGGAGAAGCTGGCGGAAAGCAAACCTTACAACCAGAGCATCGGTTACATGGACCGCCTGGATTACGTGTCCATGATGTGCAACGAACACGGCTACGTGCTGGCCATGGAGAAGCTGCTCGGCATTGCGCCGCCGCTGCGCGCCCAATATATCCGCGTCATGTTCGACGAAATCACGCGCGTGCTGAATCACCTGTTGTGGCTCGGCGCGCATGGCCTGGATATCGGCGCCATGACGGTGTTTCTGTACGCCTTCCGCGAACGCGAAGACCTGATGGATTGCTACGAGGCGGTCTCCGGCACGCGCCTGCATGCCACGTATTACCGCGTCGGCGGGGTGTACCGCGATCTGCCGGACAGCATGCCGCAGTATGCGGCCTCCAAGTGGCACAACGCCAAGGACGTCGAGCGTCTCAACACCAATCGCCATGGCTCGCTGCTGGATTTCATCTGGGATTTCACCGAACGTTTTCCAAGCAACGTCGACGAGTACGAAACGCTGTTGACCGACAATCGCATCTGGAAGCAGCGCACCGTGGGCATCGGCGTGGTCAGCCCCGAGCGCGCACTGCAGCGGGGCTTCTCCGGGCCGATGTTGCGCGGTTCCGGCGTGGAGTGGGACTTGCGCAAGAAGCAGCCTTATGAGGTTTACGATCGCGTCGATTTCGATATACCGGTGGGTGTGAACGGCGATTGCTACGATCGTTACCTGGTACGCATCGAAGAGATGCGTCAGTCCAACCGTATTATCCGCCAGTGTGTCGACTGGCT
>JAYSOL010000094.1:0-1882 GCA_043723045.1 Gammaproteobacteria bacterium
AACAGCAGCGGTGCGCGCCGGGCCGTCGCAACATCCTGGTCCCCGATCAATCGCTCCGGCCTGCTGGCCAGCAACCGCTGGGTATAGGCGTGTTGTGGCCGCGCAAACAATGAGCCAACCGCGGACTGCTCCACCACCCTGCCCGCCTCCATGACACAGACCCGGTCGGCAAAACGCCGTACCATGTTGAGGTCGTGGGTGATCATCAGCACCGCCATGGAAAATTCTTTTTGCAGATCTTCGAGCAAATCGAGTATCTGCAGCTGTATCGTGACATCCAGCGCCGTGGTCGGTTCGTCGGCGATCAGCAGGCGCGGGGAACACGCCAAGGCCATGGCGATCATGGCGCGTTGGCGTTGGCCGCCCGAAAGCATATGCGGGAAGGCATCGAAACGTTTGTGCGGATCGACGATACCGGTGCGATCGAGCAATTCGAGCATGCGCTTGCGCGCCGCCGCTTTGGTGAGGCCGGCATGCACCAGCAACGGTTCGATCAATTGCGCGCCGATGGGCTGCACCGGGTTGAGCGCGGTCATGGGCTCCTGAAAAATCATCGCGATTTCCTTGCCACGCACGCGACGTATCGCGTCTTCATCCAGGCGCAGCAGATCGTTGCCCGCATAGCGTATCTCGCCCTGGGGATAACTCACCTGGGTCGGATCGTGCAGTTGCAGGACAGACAGCGCGGTAACGGTTTTACCGGAGCCGGATTCGCCCACCAAGGCCAGCTTCTCGCCGGGGGCGACGTCAAAACTCACATCGTGCACGACTTCCGAATAGGCGCCTTTGCGGCCGAACCGGACCGACAGGTGCTGGACAGACAGTAATTGTTTTTCAGCCGCTCCTTTCATGCCATCAGCCTCGCCGTGTATCCATGGCCTCGCGCAAGGCCTCACCGATAAAAATCAGCAGCACCAGGGTGCCGACCAGCACCCCGAAGGTGGTCATGGACAGCCACCATGCCTCGATATTGTCCTTGCCCTGGGACAACAGCTCGCCCAGGCTGGGCGTGGTCGGCGGCACGCCCAGCCCGAGAAAATCCAGACTGGTCAGGGCCAGAATGGAACCGCTGATACGAAACGGCAGAAAAGTCACCACCGGCGTCATGCCGTTGGGCAACAGATGCCGCCACATGATGGCGCGGTTGGACACACCCAGGGCACGCGCTGCCTTGACGTAGTCCATGTTGCGGCCGCGGAGAAATTCCGCGCGTACATAGTCCGCCAGCCCCATCCACCCGAACAGCGACAACAGGATGATCAGCAGCCACACACTCGGCTGGAAGATGGAGGCGAAAATGATCAGCAGATAGAGTTCCGGCATGGAACCCCAGATCTCCACCACGCGCTGAAAAATAAGATCGAAGCGCCCGCCGAAATATCCCTGCAGCCCGCCCAGGAACACCCCGATCACCATGCCCACGGCGGTCAGGGCGAAGGCAAACAGTACCGACAGACGGAAGCCGTAAAGCAAACGTGCCAGCACATCGCGGCCGCGGTCATCGGTGCCCAGCAGATTCTCCTGCGATGGTCGCGCCGGATTGGGATGGTCGGCAAAATAATTGATGGAGTCGTAGCGGTAGCGATTGGGCGCAAACAACACCCAGTTGCCGTTTTGGGTCAGCAACTGCTCGACATGCGGATCGTTGTAATCCGCCTCGGTGGCAAAGTCGCCGCCAAAGGTTGTTTCCGCATAAGTGACAAACAGCGGGGAAAAAAATTGGCCCTGATAGTGCACGAGCATCGGTTTGTCATTGCTCAGCACCTCGGCGAACAGGCTGAGGACGAACAATACGCCGAATACCCACAGACTCACATAACCGCGGCGGTTGGCCTTGAATCGTCGCCAGCGTCGTTGGGACGGCGATAGGTGAAGGTTATCG
>JAYSOL010000095.1:0-6427 GCA_043723045.1 Gammaproteobacteria bacterium
CGGATCAGCTCGGCCGAGTCCGTCCACCCTCGGGGCAGATCAATCTTCTGCGCCCGCTTCCGAATACGTTCGATGACCGCCGCAGTTCCACGGCGCGATTCCCGCGCGCTCAGCCCCTGACTGAGGAGTTGGATCACTTCGGCGGTTATCGAGCGGTTCTCTTCTTGTGCAAGCTTCTGAATGCGTTTGTAAAGCTTCTCGGGGACATTACGTACATGCAAGGTGGCCATCGGGGATCTCCTTGTGTTCCTATGCTGAGTCTAGCCGAGGCTGGTTGCAGAATGCAACCATAGAGCCATGAGGGTCGGGCCTCATCCGCTCCGGTGCCCCTTCAAATCAAAGGATAACAGGCGGTGATGCTTGATGGAGAGCAGATATAGGTTAGCGCCGCGCTATGTCTTAGGTATAGAGATAACAAGAGCCTAGTGGAGTGCGGGGGCTTGCTCCCGCTGTGTAAAGCGGCGGCAAGCCGCCGCACTCCATAGTCTGCGTCACCCTAACGCAAGGTCTCCAGCAGGCAACCATGCGTGTCACACACAAGAACGCTGCCCTGTTCGTACCAGTCGCCGAGCACGCTACGGCGCGCTGTGTGGCCGTCGAGTTGCAGGGCGTGTTGCGCCGGCCGATGGGTATGTCCATGGATCAAATGCCGCACGCCGTGCTGGCGCATGACCGTCTCCACCGTCTCCGCGTTGACATCCATGATCTCCGGTTTTTTTTCCGCCATAGCTGCTTTGCTGGTCTCGCGCAGGTTGCGCACCACGGCGTTGCGTTCGTCCACGGTCTTGCCGAGAAAGCCCGCGATCCATTGCGGGTCGCGCACCATGCGGCGGAAGTTCAGGTAGGCGACGTCATCGGTGCACAGGGTATCGCCGTGCATCAGCAACACGCGTTCGCCATACAGGTCGATGAGGCTCGGGTCCGGTAGCAGGCGGCAGCCGCTGGCCTTTTCAAATTCAGCACCGATAAGAAAATCCCGGTTGCCGTGCAGGATGTAGGCCGGCGTGCCGCCTAGGGTGAGGGCATGCAACGCGCCGACGATGGGCGCGAATTCCACCTCACGGGCGGCGTCGTCGCCGATCCAGTACTCGAACAGATCACCCAGGATGTACAGGGCGTCGGCGCGCGCGGCGCGTTGACGCAGGAAGTCGAGGAACAGGTCGATGACCGCCGGCCGCTGCGCGCACAGGTGCAGATCGGAGATGAAGAGGGTGGCCATGGGCGGGTGCGGCGACCGATTGCCTACTCGACGATGGTGGCCTTTTCGATGATGACCTCGGTCAACGGCACATCCTTATGGCCGGCGCGGGTGCCGGTGGGCACGCCCTTGATGCGGTCCACCACGGTCATGCCGTCCGCCACCTTGCCGAACACGCAATAACCCCAGCCGGCGGGATTGGGCGCGGTGTAATTCAGGAAGTCGTTGTCCGCGACGTTGATGAAGAACTGTGCGGTGGCGGAGTGCGGGTCGCTGGTGCGTGCCATGGCCAGGGTGCCGCGCTCGTTGCGCATGCTGTTGGCGCCTTCGTTTTGGAGCGGCGCGTGCGCGCTTTTTTGCACCATGCCGGGAAGAAATCCGCCGCCCTGGACCATGAAGTTGTCGATCACGCGGTGAAACAGGGTGTTGTCGTAGTAGCCTTCCCGCACATAGGTGAGGAAATTGGCCACGGACTTGGGTGTTTTCTCGTCGTACAGCTCGATGATCAACGCGCCGAAAGAGGTTTGTAAGCGAACTTGGCTCATGGGTCGTTCCCGTAGGGTTGGAGTGAATAAGGCCACCCGTTTCCGGAGTGGGCGGCGCGGGGCTCGTTTGGGCGCGTGCCTGGCTGCCAGGACGATGCCTTCCGCGGTTATTTTCGTGCCGGCGTATTTTAATTCAGTTGGCCCTTGGTTACCATGCCGCTAGCCATGCACGCCTCCACTCCCAAGACCCGTTTTGCCCCCAGCCCCACCGGCCTGCTGCACCTCGGCAATATCCGCACGGCCCTGTTCAATTACCTGCTGGCGCGCGGCGCCAATGCGACGTTTCTCCTGCGCATCGAGGACACGGACGCGGCCCGTGGCCACGAAAAATACGCCGAGGCCCTGCAGCAGGACATGGGCTGGTTGGGGCTGGTGTGGCAGGAAGGGCCGCAGGTCGGTGGCCCCCACGGCCCCTATTACCAGTCCCAGCGCGGCGCCGAATACGCGCGTTATTTCGTCAAGCTGCAGCAGCAGGGCCAGGCCTACCGCTGTTTCTGCAGCGAGCATGAGCTGGAAGTGGCGCGCAAGACGCAACTGGCCGCCGGGCGCCCGCCACGCTACTCCGGCCGCTGCCGGTCCTTGAGTGTCACGGATATCGAGCAGCGCCTGGCGGCGGGCACGCCCGCCACGCTGCGCTTTCATGTGGCCGATGGCGCTTTGGTGGAGTTCAACGATAAGGTGCGTGGCGCCCAGGGTTTCCGCACCGACGACATCGGCGATTTCATTATCCGCCGCTCCGATGGCTCGCCGGCGTTTTTCTTCTGCAACGCCATCGACGACGCCCTCATGGGGGTGGGCCTGGTGATGCGCGGCGAGGATCATCTCGCCAACACCCCGCGTCAGATCCTGTTGCTTAAGGCCTTGGGCCTGCCCGTGCCCGAGTATGCCCATATCTCCCTGGTGGTCGGGGCGGATGGATCGCCCCTGTCCAAGCGCCACGGCAGTCGCACGGTGCAGGAGCTGCGCGCCGCGGGTTATTTCCCCGAGGCCATCGTGAATTATCTGGCGCGTCTCGGGCATACTTACGAATCCAACAGCTTCATGGATCTGGCGGCGCTTGCCGCGCATTTCGACAGCGCGCGCCTGGGGCGCGCACCGGCGCGCTTCGATGAGGCGCAGCTGATGCACTGGCAGCACGAGGCCGTGTTGCAGCTTCCGCCAGCGGTGTTGTGGCCGTGGATGGGTGCTGCGGTGCACGCCATCGTGCCGGAGGCGGCGCGCGACGCCTTCATCGATGCGGTGCGCGCCAATATTACTGTCCCTGCGGATGCGCAGCGCTGGGCCAGGATCATCTTTACCGACGACTGGACCCCGGCGCACGGCTGTAGCGCGGCCGTGGCCGAGGCGGGCGGCGAGTTTTTCCGCCATGCCCTGGCGGCCCTCGAACAACACGGCGCGGATTTCAAGGCCTTCAGTCAGCACATCAAGGGCGCCACCGGCGCCAAGGGTAAGGCGTTGTTTCTGCCGTTGCGCGCTGCCTTGAGTGGCGAGCTGGACGGACCGGAGATGGTGAAGTTGTTGCCGCTCATGGGTGTTGCGCGGGCGCGGGAGCGTTTGGGGCGTTACGTGGGGTAAACCTGGGTGCGCGATGCGCACTCCAAATCAACACGCTTGACTCGACCTTAAGGCTTCAGGTCAAATGAAACCGACTTTTCCAGGGCGGGTGATCTTCCACATGCTGCACATCTACAACACGCTGACCAAGACAAAAGAACGTTTCATTCCCATCGAGCCCGGCAAGGTGCGCATGTATGTGTGCGGCATGACGGTCTACGACTACTGCCACCTGGGCCATGGACGGGTACTGGTGGTGTTCGACATGGTGGTGCGTTACCTGCGCGCGCGTAATTACCAGGTGACGTATGTGCGCAACGTCACCGACATCGACGACAAGATCATCAAGCGTGCCAACGAAAACGGCGAGCAGATCGACGCGCTCACCGGCCGTTTTATCCAGGCCATGCACGAGGACGCCGATGTGCTCGGCGTATTGCGGCCCGATCAGGAGCCGCGCGCCACGCTCTACATGCGCGAGATCCTCGACATGATCGAAACACTGGTGCAACGCGGTTATGCCTACGCCGCCAGCAACGGCGACGTGTATTACCACGTGCGCAAGTTTGCCGATTACGGGCAGCTGTCCGGCAAGGCACTGGACGATCTGCGCGTGGGCGCGCGCGTGGAGGCGGACGAGATGAAGCAGGATCCGCTGGATTTTGTCCTGTGGAAGGCCGCCAAACCGGGTGAACCCAGCTGGGATTCACCCTGGGGTGCGGGCCGCCCGGGATGGCACATCGAGTGTTCTGCCATGTCCACCGCGTGCCTCGGCCAGCATTTCGATATCCACGGCGGCGGCCTCGACCTGCAGTTTCCGCATCACGAAAACGAGATCGCCCAGAGCGAGGCTGCCACCGGACACAAGTTCGTGAATGTGTGGATGCACAATGGTTTCGTGCGGATGGACAATGAAAAAATGTCCAAGTCCTTGGGTAATTTTTTTACCATTCGTGAAGTGCTGAAAAGATACGATCCCGAGGTGGTGCGCTATTTTATTCTGGCGAGTCATTATCACAGCCCGTTGAACTACGCCGAAGACTCCCTGGACAACGCCAAGGCGGCGTTGACGCGGTTCTACACCGCACTCAAGGACCTGCCACCGGCCACGGCCCCGGTACCGGTGGACGCCGGCGGGGTCATCGCTACGTATGAGCAGAGTTTTTTTGCCGCCATGGACGACGACTTCAATACGCCGGTGGCCCTGGCGGTGTTGTTCGATCTGGCGCGGGACATCAACCGCCTGCAGGCCACGGACCCGTCCCATGCCCATGCCCTGGGCGGGGAGCTGCGCAAGTTGGCGGGTATCCTGGGACTTTTGCAGCGCGAGCCCCAGGCCTTCCTTCAGGGTGGCCCCGTCGCCGACGGCCTGTCCGCCGAGCGGATCGAGGCCCTGATCCGCCAGCGCGCCGAGGCGCGAAAAAACAAGCAGTGGGCGGAGTCCGACCGCGTCCGCGACGAGCTCAAGGCCAGCGGCGTGATCCTGGAGGATAGCGGCGGGGCGACCACCTGGCGACGTGGCTGATATCTCGCTTTTTTCGCGATGTGGGCTAATGCGCTGCAATACATGCGGTTTTTCAGCCGTAAGTACCTAAAAATTTGCACTTTTTGGGACTATCCTCTTGACCCTGAGCACACTTATAAGTAATTTCTCATACAAGACGCGTTTTTCGGTGTATATGCCCGTTTCCGGGCATTTTTTATCCCTTGAGGACTTGAAGTGGAATTGACCGGTGCAGAGATCTTTGTCCGTTGTCTGCGAGACGAAGGGGTGGAGCATGTGTTCGGCTATCCCGGGGGTGCGGCGCTGCACATCTACGACGCACTTTATAAGCAGGAGGCGGTCGAGCACATCCTGGTGCGCCACGAGCAGGGTGCGACCCACGCCGCGGACGGCTATGCCCGTTCCACCGGCAAGCCTGGGGTGTGCCTGGTCACGTCCGGCCCCGGGGTCACCAATACCGTCACGGGTATCGCCACCGCTTATATGGACTCCATCCCCCTGGTGGTGTTCAGCGCCCAGGTCGCCACCCATCTCATTGGCAACGACGCCTTCCAGGAAGTGGACGCCGTCGGTATCACGCGGCCCTGCGTGAAGCACAACTTCCTGGTTAAGGACGTGAAGGACCTGGCCACCACCATTAAAAAGGCGTTCCAGATTGCCACCACCGGCCGTCCGGGTCCGGTGCTGGTGGATATCCCTAAAGACATCACCGCCCACCGCGCCGAGTACCACTACCCCAAGCACGTCGAGATGCGCTCCTACACGCCGGTGGAGAAAGGCCATCCGGGCCAGATCAAGCGTGCCGTGGACCTGATCCTACAGGCCAAGCGCCCGATGATCTACAGCGGCGGCGGCGTGATCCTGGGGGAGGGTTCCAAGACCTTGACCGAATTCGTGCGCCTGCTGGGGTTTCCGTGCACCAATACCCTCATGGGTCTGGGCGCCTATCCCGCGACCGATCCGCTGTTTGTCGGCATGCTCGGCATGCATGGCACGTATGAAGCCAACATGGGCATGCATGAGTGCGATGTGCTGGTGGCCATCGGCGCGCGCTTCGACGACCGCGTGACCGGCGAAATAAAACTATTCTGCCCGCACGCGCGCATCATCCATGTGGACATCGACCCGGCGTCCATCGCCAAGAACGTGCCGGTGGAAGTGCCCATCGTCGGCAGCGTGGACAGCGTGCTCAAGGACATGATCAAGCTCATCAAGGCCGACAAGCGCAAACCGGACAAAGAGGCGCTGCAGTCCTGGTGGGGGCAGATCGACACCTGGCGTGGTCTCAACTGCTTGAAGTACGACCACCAGAGCAAGCTGATCAAACCGCAGGCCGTCATCGAAAAGCTCTACGAACTGACCAAGGGCGATGCCTTTGTCACGTCCGACGTGGGCCAGCACCAGATGTGGGCGGCGCAGTTCTATAAGTTCGACAAGCCGCGCCGCTGGATCAATTCCGGGGGCTTGGGCACCATGGGCTTCGGCCTGCCCGCCGCCATGGGCGTGCAGCTGGCGCACCCCAAGGCGACGGTGGCGTGTGTCACCGGCGAGGCCTCGATCCAGATGTGCATACAGGAGCTTAGTACGTGCAAGCAGTATCAGCTGCCGGTCAAGGTCGTTAATCTC
>JAYSOL010000096.1:0-6195 GCA_043723045.1 Gammaproteobacteria bacterium
CTGCGGGGCAACCCGGACTTCGCCCTGCTGTTCCCGTGCATGGGCCGGGGACCGCATTTCTATGGCAACCGTGACCGCGACCTGGATCTGTTGCGCACCAACTTCCCGGAGTTGCCGATCATTGGCTTTTACGGCAATGGGGAAATCGGCCCGCTGGACGACAGCAACCATCTTTACCAATATTCCACCGTACTGGGGCTGTTCAAGGTGCAGGCGGCCTGACCGATGTACGGCCACGACCGCAAGCAGATGCGCGAGGTCTTTTTCCGCGCCTGGCAGCGCCACCGCGCGCAACAGCCGCTGACCGGTGTCGAACCCCTGGTCGTGGCCGTCGCCCTGCGCCACCCGGAATACCACGCCCTGCTGCAAGACCCCACGGCCAGCGAAGATCGGGATTTTTCTATCGAGGCCGGGCAGACCAACCCGTTTCTGCACATGGGCATGCACATCGCCATCGAGGAACAGTTGGGCCTGGACCAGCCCAGCGGGGTGCGCGCCTATTATCAGACCCGGCTGAAACAGGGGCTGGACGAACACGCCGCGCAACACCGCATGATGGACTGCATGGGGGAGATGTTATGGCAGGCCGGACGCCAATCGGTTGCGCCGGACCCCGGCATCTATCTAAGCTGCCTGGCGCAGTTATGTGGCACGCGGGCATTCGGCCGATAATGCGTGCCGCCCGTCACCTAACGCTATGCTATTAAAGGATAAACGGTTAAGGTATATATAGTATTCAGTAAACTTATCCACAGATTTTTCAGCCTGCAGAGGGAACCGCGTGGCACGCACAGCGAGGCCAACAACACGACGCATCGATAGCACAAAGGGGTGGCGACGTCTGGGAATGACGACACTGGGCGCGCTGCTGCTCGTCGCCGCGGCCGCCCCGGCGGCGACCCCCGAGCCCGCACCGACGGAGTTGCGTGTGGCGGTCGCCTACTCCGTGGCCAACAGCGGCCTGGTCAATCTCCTGGTCCACGACTTTCGCGCGAACCATCCCGAATTCAACGTGCGCATCATCTCCACCGGCGCCCTGGATACGGTGGCCCTGGCACGCCGTGGCGAAGCGGACCTCATCATCACCCATCATCGCCCGAGCGAAGACGTGCTGGTGGAGGAGGGTTTCGGCCTGCGTCGTACCGAAATCATGTACGACGAATTCGCCATTTTCGGCCCGGCGCAAGACCCCCTCAACCTCGCCCAGGAACCGGACCTGATCCCGGCCCTCAAGCGCCTGGCACGGGAGAAGGCACGCTTCTTCACCCCGGTGGTGGAATCCGGCGCCCACAAAAAACTCAACGAATTATGGGAACTGGCTGGCGTCAAACCCGACTGGGTGGGATATGAAAATACCGGCGCCAGCAGCGCCTCCACCCTGAAACAGGCCGCCCTGTTCGGCGCCTATACCCTCACGGACATGGCGACCTATCTGGCCAACCGCCACACCCTACCGGGCGATATCGCCCCCCTCTATCAAAATCACCCCAGCCTGCGCAACACCTATAGCGCAATCGTGGTCAACCAGCAGCGCGTACCCCTGGCCAATCAGGCGGCGGCGGAGCAATTTCTCGATTACCTCATCTCCGGCCGTGGCCAGGGACTGATACAGCGTTACGGCGATATCAAATACGGTGAGAAGCTCTACACCCCCGTGGCCCATCTCGACCCCAGCATCGTCGTGGCGCGGGTCGGCGACAAACTCAAAAAGAAAACCCTGTTTCTCAACCTGCTGCTGGTGCTGGTGGCGATTCTCGTTGCCCTGATCCTCATGGTGCTGCACCTGGTCTCGCGCTTCCGCCGGGCGGAACGCGCGCGCCGCGAAACCGAGGAGCGCTTCATGCTGGCGGTGAGCGGCACGAACGACGCCATCTGGGACTGGAACATCGAAACCGACGAGGCCTACTACTCATCGCGCTGGAAGGAGATGCTCGGCTACGTCGGTTACGACCTGGAAATCGGCAACGACATACAGGAATGGATCAGCCGCATCCACCCTGAGGACCGCGAACTCACCCTGTCCCTGCTGGACAACTACCTCAACGGCCGCAGCAGTTCGTTCTGCTCCGAACACCGCCTGCGCACCAAGCGCGGAAACTACATCTGGGTCCTGGATAAGGGAAAAATTCTGTGGGACAAAACCGGCAAGCCCATTCGAATGTCCGGCTCCGTCACCGACATCCACGAACGCAAACTGCAGGTCGATGTCATGGAACACCAGACACTGCACGACCTCGTGACCGACCTGCCTAACCGCGCCCTGTTTATGGACCGGCTGCAACAGGCCCTGCTCGTGGCCCGACGCGACAAACAGCCCCTGATGGTGCTGGTGACCAACCTCAACCGCTTCCGCGAAATCAACGACACCCTCGGGCAGGATACGGGCAACCTCGCCCTGTCCGAGGTGGCCACGCGTCTGCGCGCGACGCTGCGGCTTTCCGATACCATCGCCCGTTCCGGCGGCGATGAATTCGCCATCCTGCTGCGGTCACCGGAAAAAACCGACATCGACACCGCAGCGCGCCGCGTCCTGAAGGCGCTGGCCGAACCCATGGTGCTGAATGGCAGCAACGTCGCCGTCAGCGCCAGCATGGGCATTGCCATCTTCCCGCAACACGCCCAGACCGCCGATGAGCTGCTACAGCGGGCCTCCGTGGCGATGTATACCGCCAAACACAGCCACACCGACTACGCCGTCTATACCCCACTGCCTGCCAGGGAAAAACAACCGGCACGCCTGTCCACCGCCCACCGGCACTAAGAAGGTTGTTGAAAAAGCCCATCCATGGGCTTTTTCAACCCGCAAAGCGAAAAGTGCGCCCCATTTATAATACAAGGGCGCTTTGCTTCATTTTTACCTGTCCCCGAAGGGGGAAACACATAAAGCGTGTTTGAAAAATGGCGGCCCGTCCGTGGGCCGCACGCAGGCTGTTTTTCAACAGCCTGCTAACGCCAATCCCCGTCTTTTTTTCTCGCGCCCGCTCGGCCTTGCCAGCGGCACTCCTGGCCATATAATGAATAATTAAAAGGACCAACCTGCCATGACCAAACCACCCCCATCGGGGATACGGCTTTCCCTCCCCGAGGTCTGGCTGGAACAGCACGGCGATGCCCTCTATCGCTACGCTTATTTCAGGATCAACGATGCCGCCCTGGCGGAAGACCTGGTGCAGGACACGTTGCTCGCGGCGCTGCAGGCGCAGGAAAGTTTTGCCGGACGGGCCAAAGAGCGCACCTGGCTCATCGGAATACTCAAGAACAAACTCATCGATCACCTGCGCAAACACTCGCGCGAGCAGCTTATGGATACTACCCCCGGATCCGACCAGGACATCGACGCCCTGTTCAAGGACGACAACTGGAGTCACTGGCGCACCCCGCCCTCGGTGTGGGACAACCCGAGCGGCGCCCTGGAACAGCAGCAGTTCTGGGCGGTATTCAGCGACTGTCTCGGCGCCCTGCCCGGCCACCAGGCCGAGGCCTTCACCCTGTGTGAGATAGAAGGGCTGGACGGGAACGAGGCCTGTAAGGTTCTCGGCGTAACGACGTCTAACGTTTGGGTATTGCTGCATCGTGCGCGTTTGCGCCTGCGGGAATGCCTGGAAAATCACTGGTTCGACCAGGGAAAAGGGGGCTGACCATGTACACCTGTAAAGAAGTCACCCAATTGGTCCTGGAAAAACACGAGCGGCGCCTGTCGTGGCGCGAGCGCCTGGGCATACGCATCCACTATCTGATCTGCGATGCCTGTGCGCGCTTCGGGCAACAGATGCAATTCCTGCGCAAGGCCGCTCGGCGTTACGCCGAGCGGCATCAGGCGGAGGGGCAGGATACGGTCCTGACGTCGGAGGCCAAGCAACGCATCCGCGCCAAATTGCATGACGCCTAACATGGCTTTCGAGCTGAAGGGTCACATGAAAAACCGGATCGAAACGTAGGGTGCGCCCTGCGCACCATAGGCTTAGCTGAACCGTAGCTTGGTGCGCAGGGCGCACCCTACAAAGATCAGAGCAAGGCACGTTTCAGGAGACCGCCCGCCACCGGTAGCATGGCGAAGCTTGCCTCTCATCACTACACCCACTACCAACAGGAGCATCAACATGACACGACGCAATGCCTTACTCACCACCGCCATCAGCAGCCTCATAGTCCTCGGCGTCACCACGGGAGGCGCGGCCCTCGCCGCCGACGCGCCGAAAATGGAAAAATGCGCCGGCATCGTCAAGGCCGGCAAGAACGACTGCCAGACCAGCTCCAGCGCCTGCGCCGGCACCGCCAAAAAGGACGGGCAGAAGGATGCCTGGATCTACGTGCCCCAAGGCAGCTGCGACAAAATTGTCGGTGGCATCCTGCTATCTAAAAAATAGAACGCATGTCCACTACCCCTCTTGATGGTCGGGTGGCGCACACGATCCCGGTCCAGGCCGGGATCGGACTACGCGCCCAGCACTACCATGAGGTGGTGGAGACACGTCCGGCCACGGGCTGGTTCGAAGTCCACAGCGAGAATTATTTCGGCGACGGTGGACCGCCCCTAAGCTACCTTGAGCGGGTGCGGCGCGACTACCCCCTGAGCCTGCACGGTGTCGGCCTGTCCCTCGGCACCACCGACCCACTGAACCTTAAGCACCTGCAAAAACTGAAGTCGCTCATCGCGCGCTTTGCCCCAGGACTGGTGTCCGAGCATCTGTGCTGGAGTTCCATCGGCGGCCTCTATCTCAACGACCTGCTGCCCCTGCCCTATACCGAAGAGGCACTACAGCATGTCAGTCAACGCATTATCCAGACGCAGGATTATCTGCAGCGGGAGATCCTGATGGAAAACGTCTCCAGCTATCTGCAATACCGCCACTCGACCATACCCGAGCAGGAGTTCGTGGCGGAAGTGGCGGCGCGCGCCGGCTGCGGGATTTTACTCGACGTCAACAATATCTACGTCAGCGCCATGAACCACGACTTTGATCCCCTGGCCTATTTACGCGCCATCCCGGTCGCAATGGTGCGTGAAATGCATCTCGCCGGTTTTGCCGTCAACCGCTACGACGAAGGCGACATACTCATCGACCATCACGGCGCACCCGTGGCGCAACCCGTGTGGGATCTCTACCGCGAGGCACTGCGGCGCTTCGGCCCCACACCGACCCTGATCGAATGGGATACGGATATTCCGCCGCTGTCGGTGCTGCTGGACGAGGCGCGCAAGGCGGATGCACTGTTGGAGCGACACCATGCCCAGGTTGCGTGACCTGCAGGAGGGTTTTGCCGCCGCCGTGCTCGCTGACGCTGACTCGGCCTTCAGCGCCGAGCTTGTCGACGGACGCTTCCCCGGCCAGCGGCGCCTGCAGGTCTACCGCAATAATGTCTTCGCCAGCCTGACCGCTGCGCTGTCCGCCGTCTACCCGGTGGTGACGCGGCTGGTGGGGGAGGGTTTCTTTGGGTATGCGGCGGACGGCTACCTGCGTCAGTATCCCGCGGTCAGCGGTAACCTGCACGACGTTGGCCACGCCTTTGCCGATTTTCTGCAACGCTTTCCCGCGGCCGCCACCCTGCCCTACCTGGCGGATGTGGCGCGCCTCGAATGGGCCTGGCACCAGGCCTTCCATGGCGCAGAACACGCGCCGCTCGACCCACTGACCCTCGCGGCCGTGGCCGCAGAGCGTCACTCCGACCTGCGCTTCTACCTCCATCCCACTGCGCACTTGGTGGCGTCCGACTATCCCATCTTACGCATCTGGCAGGCCAATCAAGCGGATGACGCCGGTGACGGCCAGGTGGATCTCGCCGCCGGCAGCGAGCAGGTGATAGTACTGCGGCCACACATGACGGTGGAGATACTGCCCTTGAGCCGGGGCGAATACACCCTGCTGCAATGCCTGGCCGCGGGTACGTCGTTGGGAACGGCCTGCGACATGGCTTTCGGCCAGGACCCGGCACTGGACCTCGGCGGCGTACTGCAGAAACACATCCGGCATGCCAGCCTGGTGGCGTTCCAGGTGGGCGAAAAGAAATGGGAGTGCGGCGTGGCAGGCGGTTGCTGCTGATAACAGCATGAGTAGGGTGGGCATTGCCCACCATGCGCGGCTCCGTTCAGGTACGCTGGTGGGCAATGCCCACCCTTGTATGATCGAAACCGTTCTAATGTTGGTTGGTAATGTCAGTACAATCACCCGATCACTGGGGAAGCCGTCCCACCCT
>JAYSOL010000097.1:0-4549 GCA_043723045.1 Gammaproteobacteria bacterium
GTTGATCGTTGGGTTACGCGGCTGCGCGGCTAATCCAACCTATATTAAAATATTTAACATCAAAATCTTTCGAGTTCTGGAAATGCTAACTTGCCGCCGTGCACATGCACGCGACCGAATTCGGCGCAGCGATGCAGGCTGGGGACGGCCTTTCCAGGATTGAGCAACCCGTGAGGATCGAAGGCGGCTTTGATGGCATGGAATTGTTCGAGCTCGGCGCTTTTGAATTGCACGCACATCTGGTCGATTTTCTCCACGCCCACGCCGTGTTCGCCGGTGATGGTGCCGCCGACCGCGACGCACAGTTCTAAAATGCGCGCGCCGAATTCCTCGGTGCGTTGCAGTTCGCCGGGTTTGTTGGCGTCGTAGAGAATGAGCGGATGCAGGTTGCCGTCGCCGGCGTGGAAGACGTTGGCCACGGCCAAACCGTATTCGTCGGACAATGTGCGGATACGCAGCAACACCTCCGGCAGGCGTTTGCGCGGAATGGTGCCGTCCATACAGTAGTAGTCGGGCGACAAACGACCCACCGCCGGGAACGCGGCCTTGCGTCCCTTCCAAAAGGTCATGCGCTCCTGTTCATCGCGCGCGGTACGCACCTCGGTGGCGCCGCAGCGCTGCATCAGTTCCTGGATCTGCATGACGTGTTCGGAGACTTCTTCGTTGGTGCCGTCGACTTCGCACAGCAGGATCGCCTCGGCCTCGGTGGGATAGCCGGCGTGTACGAAGTCCTCGGCCGCGCGTATCGCCAGCCGGTCCATCATTTCGAGACCCGCGGGGATGATGCCGGCATTGATGATCGCGCCCACCGCGGCACCCGCCTTGGCCACGTCATCGAAGGCCGCGAGAATGACCTGCGCGCGTTCCGGGATCGGCAGCAACCGCACGCTGACCTCGACGATAATGCCAAGCATGCCTTCCGAGCCGGTCATCAACGCCAGCAGGTCGTAGCCCGGTGCATCCAGGGCTTGGCTGCCGATGGTGAGGCGTTCTCCGTCTATGGTGACGACCTCCAGCTTGAGGATGTTGTGCACCGTCAGCCCGTACTTGAGGCAGTGCACACCGCCGGAGTTCTCCGCCACATTGCCGCCGATGGTGCAGGCGATCTGCGATGACGGATCGGGGGCATAATACAGACCGTGGGCCGCGGCGGCCTGGGAGATGGCCAGGTTGCGTACTCCCGGCTGCACCCGTGCCGTGCGGTTGGCCGGGTCGATGTCGAGTATCGACGTGAACTTCGCCAGGCTCAGCAACACGCCCTGTGCGTGCGGCAGTGCGCCGCCGGACAGGCCGGTGCCGGCGCCCCGCGCCACCACCGGGATGCGGCGTGCGTGACACAGGCGCATGATGTGTTGCACCTGCTCCACTGTATTCGGCAACACCACCAGCCACGGTACCTGGCGATAGGCCGACAGACCGTCGCACTCGTAGGGCCGGGTGTCCTCCGGCGCATGCAGGATCGCCGCGTCCGGCAGGAACGTGCGTAACGCGGCCACCAGGGACCGGCGGTTCGCGGCGCTGGGTTTTTCGCTGGCGATGGGTGTGTCACTCATGGCGCGTGTCGGTCGTTATGTGAGCGTCAAAGATAACATGCACCGGGCGCCGCGGCCCAGGTGCTTCCCCGGTGAGCGCCAGCCTGCGCCGGTCTGGTCATTGGTCGCTCAGCCGCCGATACACCGTAGCCAGTCCGTTTTCGTCGCCCACGTTGCCGGGAAAAATGACCACCGGCATCTCAGGATAACGCGGATGCCCCTGCGGGCAGCGCAGCACGGAACAGCCCGGCAGTATCTGCCCGAGCACGCGTGCTGTTGTGAGGCTGAGGCCGGTACTCAACACGTCGTTGGAGGTGATGCCGCCTTTGCTGATGAGGAAACCGAGCGTCGGCGGCAGTCCGCGCACCACCTGCATGAGGAAAGTCGAAACCCGTTCACCGAAGGCCAGTCGGGTCTTCTGGTCGGCAAAAGTTTTCTCCGTGCGGCTGGTGTAAATCACCGGGGTAACGCCGCTGGCGTGGGCCTTGTGCGCCGCCGTCAGCAACTCCGCCAGCAGGGTCGGGCCATCCGGGTCGATGCGGTCCACATCCACCTCCAGGGCCAGGACACCCGGTTGCTTCAGGAGTTGTTCCAGTTGTTGGGTGGTTTTCTTTACGTGCGAACCGACGATGACCGCACCGGCCCGCCCGGCGCGCACATACTGACGCATGTCCGCCGCCGGCACCGGCTGGGGGCCGAGGTTGGCCAGGGAGGTCAGCAGGCTGGCGGCGCTGCGAAAAAGAAAGCGCTTGCCCCGTGCTGTGGCGGCGTGCAGCTGGCGGCAGAAATTATCCAGATCGGACTGCGTTTCGGCATCGACCACGCAGCAGGCATTCCCGCGCAGTTGCAGCAATCGATCCAGGCAGTCACCGCGCACTGCCGTCAGGAGAAAACGCTGCACCGTGGCGGCCCTGATGGTGCCGTGGGTTTTCTCCTCGACGTAGGCCGGCAGATAGCTGTGGGTGTAACCGAAAACCGAGTCGCGGGCGAATTCAGTTTCGTGCACCGGGACCGGTTGGCCGTCGACCAGCAGATAATGCACGCTGTCGCGGGTGATGCGCCCGCCCTCGAAGAACGCCGGTACCAGGAAATGCGCATCGAACGGTCCCAGCTCCTGGGCGATGACGTCGGTCTCCACCGGGTAATGGCCACGCAGGGTGGAATCGGAACGGCTGACCAGAATCGGATTGATGCGAGTGCCCGCCCGCGCCAGTTTGTCCAGGGCCGCCTTGAGGTTGCGGCTGACGGTGTGCGTGACCTCGGCGGCCTGCGCGGCATCCATACCGCGGGTGTTGGTCAGCACGAAAAACAGCGGTGCCGCGTCGGCCAAAGCGGCGCGCAGGGTGTCCGCATCCCAGCGTGTCAGCAACAGGCAGCCGTGCACGGTCTGGGACCCGGTGGGATCATCGTCCAGGACGATGATCTTGGTCTGCGGCATGTCGTCAGCCCCCCATCAGCGCCTTGACGCGCGCCGTCATGGCCTCGGCGGTGATGCCATTGAAGCCCATGATCTCGCCGGGTGACGCGGTGGTCTCGCCGCGCTTCCAGGCGAACACGTCACGTCGCGCTGCACGCGTGCGTAGCAGTACCGGCTCAAGAGAGGCACTCGGGCCGCCACTCACCGCCAGCAACACATCGCCATCGAACAGCGCGTTGAAGTGATCGTCATCCATGAGCGCATTGTCCGGCTGCGCCACCGTGTCCCAGGCGATGTCCGTGGGACGATACAGACGGCGCGGATTCGCCACCGAGACGATGCGTACCCGATAGCCGTCCTGCTCCAGCTTGTCGCGCGCCTCGAACACCGGCAGCAACACCATGTCGCCGGTCACGGCCACGACCACCGTGCCCTTGGCGCCGGTCTTGCTTTCGTACAAGGCGATGGCGCCGTTGGCGATGGCCTCGCGGGATTGCGCCAGGGTGGTGTACACCGGCAGCGGGCTCTTGGAGGCGATGATGATAATACCTTTGTTGTGGGTGCCGAGGGCCCAGTCGTAGGCCACCTGTATCATGTTGGCATCCGCCGGGAACAGCGGGTAGACGTTGCCGTTGCGCATCATGGCGGCGAAGTAGTTTTCCACCTCGGGGCGCTGATGGGTCCAGCCGTTGCGCCCCTGCTCCAGGGCGCCGGCGGTGAACATGCACACCACCGACGGCGTCTTGCGCCGTAGTTCCGCCATGGCCTGGGTGACGGTTTGTATGATGGGCAGACCGTTGATGGCAAAACTTTCGTAGGACAACCATAACGAACGCGACCCGAACAGCGCGAGCCCCGCCGCCAGACCGGCGCAGGCATCTTCGCTTAAGGGTTCGTACACCTGTCCGTTGGGTTGCTGGTTATACAGATCATCCGCCGTCGGGTGGCGTATCTTCAGCGCCACGTTGATATTGGCCATGGCCGAGGCCTCGTTGCCGTCCGCATTGGTCACCACGAAACGCGGATCGGCCTTGCCCACCGCCGCCACCAGCGCGCCCATGGCGGTGGCCGGCACGTGTTTTTCACCCACGGCGAAATCCTGCAGCGGCAGTTTGCCTAAGGCAGCAATCTCCAGTACCGACTCGGTCACCACGGTCTTCACCGCCGGACCGCCACCGGCGCGGGCGAAATTGTCGCGCACCAGCTGCCAGGCCGCGGCGGGCAGGGCGCGGCGCTGCAGCGCGCTGATGATGTGCGGTTTGTCCAGGGCATCGGCGGGGTAGAGGTTATGGGATTTCGCCCCCAAGGCGTGCACCCCGGCACCCTTCAGCTGCTTGATGATGAACACCGTGCGTGTGCCGCCCAGGGCCGACTTCGCCGCCTTGTCCATGCCCGTCAACACCGCCTGGGCAAAGGCCAGGCGCTGCTTGAAGGAAAAAGCCGTGCTGTCGACATAGGCCGACGCCTGCTGCGTATCGTCAAAGTCCATGGCATTCACCAGCACCACGTCCTGGAAGCCGTGACCCTTCCAGTAGGCGATCATCTCGTCATTGCTGAAACGCGACACCATGGAATGGTGTTCCTGGCTGTAGCCGTTCCA
>JAYSOL010000098.1:0-1538 GCA_043723045.1 Gammaproteobacteria bacterium
GAGGGTTAGGGTGAGGGGGCGTTACCACGCTCCACAACAAATTGCCTTTACCCCTGCATTTACATACAATTTGCCCTCATTTTCCGCTGACACGGGAGAAACGCCAGGTTGCCCGGCGCAGGACGCGATCCAGTGGACAGGATCGGCGGGCAGATCGCAGGAGGCTGTCGAGGGGTGTCTTCCGTCGCCGACACAACCTTGCACAGTTCCCCGGTGTTTCCTTCATGGTCCTACGCGGAGCGTTGTCGTAAACGACGCACACGTCTTGCCCGCATAGCTCAGTGGTAGAGCATCTGATTTGTAATCAGAGGGTCGGGGGTTCAAGTCCCTCTGCGGGCTCCATTTTTTACAGCCAGGGTTAGCAAACAACGATGGAAAAATTCCCCGCCGACGCGTTGCCCATGATTCGCGCCTTCTATAAGACCCTGGCCACGCGCCTGGCGCCGGTGCGCAAGAAGCTCGGACGGCCCATGCCCTTGGCGGAAAAGATTCTCTTCGCCCACTGTGCTGTACAGGGATGTACGAATGCCGCGGGCGCAGGACGCGCAGGAGCGGCGGAGGATAAGGGGGGTGCGCTGCCGACGCGCGGTGTGACCACGGTGAATCTGCGACCCGACCGGGTGGCGATGCAGGACGCCACGGCGCAGATGGCGATACTGCAGTTTATTTCCGCTGGGCGTAAAACCACGGCGGTACCCACCACCATCCATTGCGATCACCTGATCCGCGCCAAGGTCGGCGCCCGTCCGGACCTGCAGGTGGCGGACAAGACCAATCATGAAGTCTACGAATTCCTCGCCTCGGCGGGGGCCAAGTACGGCATGGGTTTCTGGAAACCCGGTTCCGGCATCATCCATCAGGTGGTGCTGGAAAATTACGCCTTCCCCGGCGCGCTCATAATAGGTACGGATTCCCATACGCCCAATGCCGGCGGCCTGGGGCTGCTGGCCATCGGCGTCGGCGGTGCCGACGCGGTGGACGTGATGGTGGGTCTTCCGTGGGAGTTGCTCTGGCCGAAGCTGGTGGGGGTGCGTTTAGTAGGTGCAACCTCCGGTTGGACCAGCGGCAAGGATGTCATCCTGAAGCTCGCCGGCATGCTCACGGTGAGCGGCGGTACCAATAAGATCATCGAATACTTCGGTCCCGGTACCCAGACTTTAAGCTGCACTGCCAAGGCTACCATCACCAATATGGGCGCGGAACTGGGAGCGACCACCTCGGTGTTCCCCTTCGACGAGCGCATGGCCGCCTATCTGCGCGCCACCGGCCGTGCCGACATCGCGCAACTGGCCGAAGGCGTGGCGGCGGACCTCACCGCCGACCCGGACTGCGCCCAGCACCCGGAGAAATACTACGACGAGGTGGTGGAGATCGACCTGTCCAAGCTCGAGCCCCAGATCGTTGGCCCGCACACCCCGGACCTGGCGCGGGACATCTCCCGCATGGCCGCGGATGTGAAGCAGCACGACTACCCACCGCAGCTCACCGCGGCCCTTATCGGCAGCTGTACCAATTCTTCCTATGAAGACATCGGCCGC
>JAYSOL010000099.1:0-6905 GCA_043723045.1 Gammaproteobacteria bacterium
TCCCCCTCACCCTAACCCTCTCCCCCGAAGTGCGCGGGCCCCCTTCGGGGAGGCAAAAATCGCACGGAGAGGGGACTTGTTCAGAGATTCTCTAGACCCCCTGGTCAAGGGCCGCCAGCGCCGTGACGAAACCCAGGGGCGGCATCGCCGACCCCTCATCGGTCGCCCGCGTTGCCGGTGTTTCGCGATACATTTCCGCCAACAGACGCAACGCGAGCGGACGCCCGGAGTGGGAATGCAACAGTTCGCCCACGAGCACCAACGTCCATTCCCGCTTCCCTTCCTGCAGGAAACGACACGCCACGTGATAACAACTTAAGTCGAGCGTCGATGGCATGACTACCTCCCAATATGTGGCGATGGTCCGACTCGGAACCCGTGCGCCGCGTCAACAATGTTGATTGAGTGGCTACTGTGGTTACTTTAGGGCGAGGCTAGGTGGGGGTCTGTGATAAATATCACTAAACGAGTCGATGGTTCAGGGCGTAAGCGCTTGGTGCATTAACTGCTGGCGGGGAAATACTGACACAACGCATCGCGGCCGTTGTGTTTTCGGGGCTAAAAAGTGGTGATTAAGGACGCCTGTGGCTGATTCTTTGGAGCATTAAGGTGATGGCTCAAGGGGTTGGAGAGGTCCGACCCCTTGAGCAGTCTTGGCGAGGTCCGACCCCTTGAGCCTTGGAGCTTGAGCCAGCTTAGCCAATGGTCATCCAGCTAACGGATTGGGCAGGGTGGGCTCGTGTAATAAAGCTCATACCCCCCGCCGTCTACCGTGGTGCATTCGGGGCTATTCTTGGTCGTCGTTACAGTAAACTTATTCACTACACCCTTCTCTGGCGGCAGCATGTCTCCCTTACGCTCTACAACCTTGAAGCCTTCCCCTGGCGCACCGAAAAACGTGAGTGTCCCGTCCGCGCCCACCCGGATGATCAGATCGTCCTTGTTTCGTGCTCCCAATATCGCTCTGGCACTTTGATTCAACTGTAGAACCTGCACCTTTGGTGACAGGTTACCCTCAACAGGAGCCGGTCTCGGCTCATGGACAATGGCACAAGAAGCTAGGAGTAGTGGAAATGTAGCTACCGCGATTTTTTTCTTCATGTTTTATGCTCCGACGTTTGTGACACCTATTGTAATGGGAAAACCTACCACCGAACCCTAGAAGTTCAGGACGGCTTTTACAAAAACAGACCGATCTGGTATGTACCTTGGATTAAAATTAAACTTATCGGCCAATGCAAAAGAATTATCTTGGTACAGGAAATTTCGATCGAACAGATTCTTGACCTCAAGATTGAGTATGCCTAGGCGCTTCGGCAATCGATATCCGATAGTGAGATCCACCACGCTAAAGTCTTCCTTCGAGGACCGGGAAGAAGAAACTGATTTAAATACGACTTCCTGGCGCACGTAGGTTGTTACCAGACCGCCAAAGACACCGCTCGGGTGAAAATAGCGAATACCAAGCGGGATGCTCATCGTGTCGAGTTTGATTGGATTTTGCGAGATAAATTCTTTACGCAGCCCCTCGAGCTGATAGTCCGCACTGAATGTCCAACGTGGGTGCGGCACCCAGTAGAGATATGCACGGTACGAATTGTCGTCGCGCTTCTCGTTGACCACCGTGCCGGAAGCTATAACCGGCACTTCCAAATCACGCAGATGCGCTTCGAGACCTGAATAGAGGCTGTTTCGGTGGGTCATGTCAAGAGCTAAGGCGTAGGAACGCGCTCTCGAGCCATTGAAATCATCGAAAAACTGATTGAAACCGGCAACCTGGGTAGGCTCGATCGTTTGATTGATCAGCAGCGCCCGTTTCGTCACGTCAAAAGCGGCCGCACGCACACTGACGCCATTAGTGACCTCCCACTGAAGGCCTAGCTTGGGATTGAACTCGCTGACGTCAAGTTTCTGCTTATCATTTCTCAGTGAGTCATAACTCACACCCAGCGTTGTCATGAGCTGACTGCTAAACGGGATGTTGATATAGCCATAGCCGTTGTGTTGTTTCGTGCGAGAAATTTGATCGAGCAACACATTCTTTACAGAGCCCAAGGTAAGTACTGTTAAGACAACATTGTCCACGTCGTACCCACCGACTCCAATGACTCCGTTAACCGTGCCCTTGCGAAACAGGTACTGCACCTCCGAGTCGTGTCCACTATAATCGTAATCTGATGTAACCACACTAGTCGATCCTGTTGAGACCAACCCCTCTACTCTACTTGAATATGCTAACGAGGCGATAATATCCGATCGCGGTGAGTGCGCAAAATGAACTCCCAGTCTTGACACGTCCTGGTCCAAGGTACGCCTATCGGCAGGAACAAAATTTGGATCGGCTACCAAACGCAAATCTCCTTGTTCCGTTTTACGGCTGCGATATTCCAGCTGGACATCGAGACCATGTGTAAGCTGCACTTGAGTGAAAGCAGTGTAGATATCGTGCTTGACATCATTGCTTGGTCGAAAACCGTCAGTCGCGTAGTGGAATTGGCCCAGACTATACGAGAATCGATCCTGAATGCCGTAGAGCGCCAGCTCGTCACTCCGGGTAGCGTTATTTCCGGCCAGTGCCGAGGCCGTGAGTTGAATGTCATTGCTCGTGAACAACGGCGTGAACTCACTAAAGGCGGCCTCTCTTGGCCCTGCGTTGGAATACAAGCTCAAGTCTGTCTCGGCGGATTGCGGTTGAACGGGGTTCATATTGATCGGCTGTAGCAACTGGCTTTGCAGCTGTTCACTCGCTCGGGCTATCTCATAGCGTGGACGCCCGACATAGCTGTCCGACAGAAAGCGATGCGCCGAATGGTTGGCGGGATCGAGGGCGATCGATCTAGCCGCTTCTATTTGCGCGACCGGGTCCAGGCCCAGATCGCGATGGATTCTCGCCAGGCTAGCACCTCGCATCGCCAAGTCTTGATCCAACAGTAACCGCGATCGATACACCGCCCGGTTGTCGTTCAGCTCAATGGATTTCTGCAGGTCATTCAACGCCTCCACCGGCCGGTTCTCGCTTTGCAAGCGGATGGCATCATAGAACCATGGAGTCGGATCAAAGGGGTCGAGGGTCTTGGCCATGGCCAGCTGTGGGCCCACCAGGCGGTCGCGCTTCTCTTCGTAATAGGCCTTGCCGAGGTAGCTGCGGATAAGGGAGCTGTTCGGATCAAGCGCCGCGGCGATTTCAATGTCGCGCCGGCCGGCGTCGAGTTGGCCGGTGCGGATCAGCACCAGACCTAAGCCTAAGCGCGGCAACGGATCGGCGGAATCGAGACTGATGGCTTTTTCGAAGGCCTGCCGGGCCTGGGTGGTTTTGATGCGGGTGAGGTGGGCGAAGCCGAGCACCGTTTGAGTGCGCGCAATGTTGGGGTTGAGGGCGACGGCGCGGTTCGCGCTATCCAGGGCGCGATCGAGATCGCCTAAGGACAACCACAACTCCGACAGGCGCGCCAAGGCCAGCACGTTGCCCGGGTCACGGCTCACGGCCTGCTGCATACTGGCGCGCGCGCCATCTAGATCGAAGGCCGCCTGCTGCGCGTAGGAAAGGGCGACCCACGCCGGGACCGATTCTCCATCGTGGACGTTGGCCTTGCGTGCCAGGTCGAGGGCTGCGGATTTATCGTTGCGCGCCAGGGCCACCACCGACTGCAGTGCCACGGCATGGGCGTTGTCCGCAGCCAGGTTGAGAGAGTGTGCGATGTCCGCCTGTGCCTGGTCCAACCGGCCCACGGCCAGCAGCAGTCCGGCGCGGTAATTGTAGAAACCTGCGTCCGCAATACTGTCCGGCAGCGCGGTGATGGCGGCGAAGGCGCCGGTCATGTCGCCGGCCAGGTAGGCCTGCGCCGAGCGGCGTGCGGCGTCGGTCCAGTGGGCGGTGCCGCTGAGGGCCTTGGCGTCATACAGCGGTGGGTAATAGATCGACCACTGTACCGCATCCGCCGAGCGCATGCCCAGCCGCATTACCGGTGCCTGGTTGGCGCCAGCCACCGCGGTCCCGCCACTGGTCAGGCGTACCTCGCCTTGCGCATTTTCCGCCAGTACGCGGCCTTCGAGCACCGTGACGCTGCCTTGGTCCTGGTCCGCACGCACGACAAACTCGGTGCCTTCGACGGCGGCATTGACATAGGGCGTCTTGATCTTCAAGGCGCGCGGCGTGCGTGTGATGAAATGCGCCGCGCCAGTGAGCAGGTCGATCCAGGAAGTGGGTTTTTCGGTGAGGCCGGACAGCGTGAGGGTGGTGAGTTGATCGAGGCGTACGATGGTTTCCGGCGTGATCACCAGGGCGGCGCGGGCGCGCGCACCGGTACGGATCGTGTCACCTGGGCAAAAGGTGGCGTGCAACTGAACCGCGCGCCAAGCGGTTTCTCCCACGGCATGCGCTTCGACCACGCCTTGGAGCGACACCATTCGGCCCACGGGTTGCTCGCAACCACCGGCGTGGGCCGTGGCGAGTCCTGCGAGAAACGAAACCAACAACGAGGTAGTCCATTTTGCCACGGCGCGCATGCGCTGGGCCCTCCATACACTTGTTGTATTTTATTTGTACAGGCTGAAACAAGTAGTGCGCCTGGAAACCAGAATAGGCCGGCGGCGGTAAGAATTTAGACAGACACACCCGGGTGGCGGTGCGACTGTCGGCCATCCAGACCTGCTGCTCTGACTACACCTTTCTTTTTTGGCATTATCGCGATACGTGGCCTAGGATGTCAATCTATCAATGCGCACCAGAAAGAAGCGCTGACCACCACCTATATTTCAGGCAACGCTACTATTCGGCGGCGTGTCCGATGTTCCGCCACCGTCACCACGCCATCCCACCCGGGGTCCGGGGGTTTGGCGAGATAGCGCTCACACAGACCCAGGTAATAACCAGAGGGTCCATCCTGGGGAAAGCGCTGCAGCAGCTGCTCAAAACCGTTGCGCGCCGTGGCAAAATCAGCGCGCGTGAATTCCCCCAGTGCCGCGGCGAAATCCTTAAGCAACACATGCTGGTTGTCCGTTGCCTCCCGCGTATAGCCGCATAACTCCACCACCGCGGTAGGTCGGGTCTTGCCCGGTACCCGGAACAGACCCAGGGGACGCAGCATAAACTCGTCCAGGCCCTCGGTGGTTTCATGCGATGCCAGAATACGGGTACCGAGAACCTTGTTCAGCGCCTGCAGCCGCGCGGCGGTATTCACGATGTCGCCCACCGCGCGATACTCGAAGTGATCCACGGTACCGATGTTACCGAGCATGATGGTCCCGGCGTGCAGTCCGAGGCGTGTGGCAAACTCCACGGACTTGATGGACTGACTGAAACCCTCCGCCGCACGGGCCACGTCGAGGGCCGCGCGACAGGCCTGCGCCCGCTGGGACGCATGCGGTTGCACCTGCGCCCACACCGCGAGCATGGCGTCACCCACGATGTCGGAAACAAAGCCCTGATGCTGACGCACCGGCTGGAACAAGAGTTCGTAATAACGGTTCATGAGCGCCGCGAGCTCTTGCGGCGGCATGTGCTCCGCGAGGGTCGAATACTGCGCGGCGTCCGTGGCCAGGCACACGCCGTGCATGAGCTCACCACCGGGCGTGGTGCTCAGGTCGCGCGCCAGCGCCGCCACCGCGCGCTCGGGCAGGTAATGGCGGAAGGCCTGACGGATACGGTTGCGCTCGCGCCCCACGTCCCGGTAGTGCCACCACAACCCGGCGAACAGCACGATCGGCGTCTGCATCGCCAGGGGCAAAACCAGCGGCAGCCACAGGGCGTAGCGTATAAACAGCCCGAAGGCCACCAGCAGATAAACCAGGACCAGCGCCGTCAACGCCACGCTACTAAGGCCAACGCGCCAGAACAGGGCGATGGTCCCAACGAGCATGCCCCAGCCCAGGATCAATGCGAACTGCGCGGCCGACCCGAGGGGACGCACCGGGTTGTCCTCCAACATATTCGCCAGGGCGGTGGCGGCGATCTCCACCCCGCTGATATCCAGACCGCTCGTGGCCTGAGAGTAGACAGTATAGAAACCGTCCTGCTGCTCCGGCTGCTGACTCTCGGAGAAACCAACAAAAACTACCTTGCCGCGCAGGTCGAGCATGGGCGCGCCGGGGCTGGCATCCGCCTGCCAGACTGCATAGTACGGCAGCGTCGTGATGGAATGCGGCGGGCCGTAAAAGTTGAGATAGCGGCTGTCATCGTCCTGGTAGACATGCACCAGGGCGCTGAGCAATTTGCGCGTGGCGGGTGGCAGCGTGGTGTCCGCCGCCAGTTGTGCGCGTACCTGCGCGCCTATGGCGGGCTGCCGCAGGAGGGCGCGCAACGGCTCCATGACGGAACGCAGATTGCCCGCGCGCCGCAGGCTTTCGGCATCGGACGGCAGCTGCGACGCCGCGGGGCTGGCGGCCCGCAGCTGGCGCAGCAGTTCCGGGTAAACGGCCAGGGTCCGCAGCTGCCACATCACCACCGGCAAGGTCGCCGCATCGCCGGCGCCGTCTTTATACAACCAGAACTGGCTGACCTTTACCGGGACCTTGGGCAGGGGGAACGGTGCCGTCGCGGCGGCCGCCTGGGCCAGCTCGGGAAACGGCGGAACCCGGCGCTCGGTCACCACCTCGCCGGCAGTGCGCCCCGCGGCATCGGTGAGAGATTGGTTCTCTTTCTTTAAATACTCGAACAGCACCACGTTGCCGGCCCGTTGCACGGCCTGCACGAATAGCCGATCCTGTGCCGGGTCCCGCGGTTCATCGAAATGGATGTCAAAGCCCACCACCGCCGCACCGGCACGCGTCAGGTTGTCCACCAGCCGGGCATGCAGCTGGCGTGGCCACTTACGTGGCAGATTGGGCAGACCAAAACGGTCGGCGGAGGCCTTGTCGATGGAGACGACCACCACCTCGGGCGGCGCGGGCCGCGGCCCGCGCAGGAG
>JAYSOL010000100.1:0-5899 GCA_043723045.1 Gammaproteobacteria bacterium
GCTCCAACGACCTTACGCAGCTGACCCTCGGGCTGGATCGCGATTCCGGGCTGGTCGCCGGGTTGTTCGATGAGCGCGATCCGGCGGTGAAGGCATTGCTGCATCGCGCCATCCAGGCCTGCCGCAAGGCGAATAAATACATCGGCATCTGTGGTCAGGGGCCGTCGGATCATCCCGATCTGGCGCTGTGGCTCATGCAGGAAGGAATAGACAGCGTGTCGCTCAACCCGGACACGGTGGTGGAGACCTGGTTGTATCTGGCGCAGCAGAATAAGACTAAATAGGGCGTGGATGCATAGCCCGGCACCTATGGAGTGCGGCGGCTTGTCGCCGCTTTACAAAGCGAAGCTCCCACACTCCAACGCCAAAGAAGTTAAGCCTGATCCTGAGGGCTTTTCATGATCAATGGTATTTCCCAACGCCACAGCAGATAAGACAGTGCCAGCAGCCCCAGCATGCCGAGCGCAAGCGTCAACACCTGTGCCGACAGCAGCGGCGAGAGCACGCCGGCGATAAGCGCATTGGATAACGTCTGGGCCGACCCCTGCACGGCCGCCGCCAGGCCACGGCGTTGCGGGTACTCGTCCAGGGCCAGCAGCGTCAGGCTGGGTGCCGCCAGGGACATGCCAGTGGCGTACAACATGATGGGCATGACCACGGTGATGCTGTTCGGCGCAAGCAGCACGGCCTGCAGCACGTTGAGCAGTGCGGCACCGCCGAGCAGCGCGTAGCCGAGGTTGATCGTCTGATGCGGCGCAAGACGGCCGGCCACGCGCCCCGAGAGAAACGCGCCCAGCATGATGCCGGACACCACCGGCACAAAGAACCAGCCGAATTCGCCGGGGGCAAAATGCAGCACATCGAACAACAGCGCCGGCACCGAGGCGATATACAAAAACATGCCGGCGAAGTTTAACGAGAGCAGCGCCACCAGACGCATGAAGCGGCGATTGCGCACGACCTGGACGTAGGCGCGCAGCACCGGCCGCAGATGCACCGGCTGGCGTCCGGCCGGCGGCAGGGTCTCGGGCAAGTGCGCCCACGCGAGATACAGGATGCCGCTGCTGATGAGTGCGAGAAACCAGAACACCGAGCGCCAGCCCCACCATTCATGCAGCCAGCCGCCGATAATGGGTGCTATGGCCGGGGCGATGGCGAAGGTCATGGTCACGTTGGACATGAGTCGCTGTGCCGGCGCGCCGGCGTACACGTCGCGGATCATGGCGCGCCCGATGACGAGGCCAGCGCCGGCGGCCAGACCTTGGCCCGCGCGCATGACGATGAGCCATTCGATGGTTTGCGCCAGCGCGCAACCGATGGACGTGGCGATGTAGGCCAGCAACGCCCCCACGATCACCGGTTTACGACCGCAGGCGTCGGACAACGGGCCGTGCGCCAGCATCATGACACCGAAGGCGATAAGGTAGATGCTCAGGGTCTGCTGCATCTGCAGCGCGTTGGCGTGCAGCGCGCCGGTGATGTCCGGGAACGACGGCAGATAGGTGTCGATGCTGAAGGGCGCCAGGGTAGACAGCAGGGCGATAATCAGGGCGAAGCGCCAGATCTTGATGGGATGGGCGTGGCCGGCGTGCGGCGCAGTGGGGGCGGACATGGCCGGCCATTATCGACCAATGCCGCACCCATGGCCAGGGGTCAGCGGCTCAGCAGCCCCAGGGACAAGGCCGGCCAGTAGGTGATGATGAGCACCGCCAGCAGCAGCAGAAAGAGAAACGGCAGGGTTGAACGGAAGATCTCCACCACCGGTCTGTCGAAGCGGATGCTGGCGATGAATAAATTCATGCCCACCGGCGGCGTGAGGTAACCCACCTGCATGTTGGCGAGGAAGATGATACCGAGGTGCACCGGATGGATGCCGTAGCCGATGGCGATGGGCAGCAGCAACGGCACCATGATGATGAGCGCCGAGAAGATGTCCAGCATCATGCCGAGCACCAGCAGAAACAGGTTCAGCAGGATCAGAAAGGTGAATTTGTCGTCCACGTGTGATTTGACGAAGCTGAACAATTGCGCCGGCACGTCCGCATCCACCAGGTAGTTGGTGGATGCCAGCGATACGCCCAGGATGACCAGGATGCTGCCGACCAGGACCATGGAGTGGCGCATGATGCCCGGCAGCTGGCTGATGCGGATTTCGCGATAGACGAACACCTCGACGATCAGCACGTACATGGCGGTGACCGCCGCCGCCTCGGAGACCGCGAAGGTGCCGCTGTAGATGCCGCCCAATACCAGAAACGGCAACGGCAGCTCCCAGATGGATTCGCGCATGGCCTTAAGCAGGGCGCGTGCGGAGAAGCGCGTCAGCGGCAGGTGTTTGGCGCGGTTCTCCCACAGGCCCCAGCCGGATAGCAGCACCAGCATCAGGATGCCGGGCAGGATGCCGGCCAGGAACAGGTCGTCGAGGGTGATCTTTTGGCCGACGTCCATTTGCTGCACGATCACGCCATACAGGATCAGCGGCAGTGACGGCGCAAACAACAACCCCAGGCTGCCGGAGGTGGTGACCAGGCCGAGGCTGAAGCGCTCGCCATAACCGGCCTCGCGCAGCGCCGGATACAGCAGGGCGCCGAGGGCCACGATGGTCACCCCGGAGGCGCCGGTAAAGGCGGTGAACAGCGCGCTCGCCAGCAGCGCCACCACCGCCAGCCCGCCCGGCATCCAGCCGATCAGGGCGTTGGTCATGTGTACCAGGCGGCGCGGCGCATGGCTTTCGCTCAGCAGATAGCCGGCGAAGGTGAACAGCGGTATGGCGATCAGTATGGGCATCTCCGCCACACGGTAGATCTCGATGGCGATCACCGAAAGATCCACACCGCTGTGCCAGAACCCGAGCAGTGCCGCCGCCGCGATCAGGGCAAACAGCGGCGCGCCGAACAGGGCGAGGGCGATCAGCAACAGGCCGATGATGATCATGCGCCGGTGTCTCCCCGGAGCAGGCGGCGCAGATGGGAAAAGCAGAACAGCAGGTAACGCAGGGCCATCAGGCCGAAGGCCAACGGCAGGATAAGCTCGGCGATCCACCCCGGCAGGCCGATGAAGGCCACGCTGCCGGCGATGTATTCCGAGTGCACGAAGCGTCCCGCCTGCCAGGCGACGACCGCCGACACCACGGCGGTGAACAGATCGATCACCACACGCACGCCGGAGCGCGCCCGTGGCGAGAGAAAGCGTGACAGCATGTCGATGTTGATCTGCTTCTCGTCACGCGTGGCCGCCACCGCACCCAGCAGGCCGACCCACAACACCAACAGACGCAGTAGTTGATCGCTGCCGGCGATACCGGAGCCAAGCAGGTTGCGCATCACTATCTGGGCGGCGGCCAGCACGATCATCAGCGCCAGTACACCGATGAGCAATCCGTCCTCCATCAGGTTGACGTAGTGCAGTGCGCGCCTGATGCGTTGGGCGACAGCCATGGGTATTGTTTCCGTGGTGGCTTAGTGACGGATGTCGGCCTTGACGGTCTTCTTGCGGTATTCATCCAGGTGGGCCTGCAGGATCTTGAACATTTCCTGGGTGTAGACGCCATTCGCCCCCAATTTAACGATGGCCTGCTGGGCGGCCTTGCGTAGTTTTTCCAGTTCGTCCGGCGGCAGCGGCAGGAATTCCACCCCTTGCTGGCGCAGTGCGGCGCGCGCCTTCTCGTTGTCCTGACGGATCTGGCGATTGAGTTTGTCGAACACCTCGCGCATGACCGCTTGCACCACGGTCTGATCCGCCGGGCTCAGTTTATCGTAGGCCTTGCGGTCGATGATCAGGGCGCCGTAGAAATACATCAGTGGTGTATCGCTGATGTATTTGATCTTGGTGTGCCACTGCAGCGCAATGGCACCGGTGGGCGAGGCACCGACAGTGCTGATCAGCCCGGTCTGCAGGCCGGTAAGTACATCGATCAGCGGTAGCGGTATGGGCGATATGCCGAGGGCCTCGAGCAGCGCACGACTCACCACGTCGCCCTCCGGGATCCACACCTTTTCGTTTTTCAGATTGTCAACGCTGCGTATCGGATGGCTAGACATCAGATAGGCGAAGCCGCCTTCCGCCAGACCGAAGCTGAGGTAACCGTGTTTCTCCAGTCCTGCACCGATCAGGCCGTCCATTTTACTGCGCACGTAGTCCATTTCCTCGTAGGAGCGGAAAATCAGCGGCAGGTTGTAGATCTGATTGTCGGGATAGACCTCGGTCAAACCGCCGCCGGTGAGGGCGCCGCCCTGCAGCTGGCCCGCGCGGATTTTGCGCAATACGCTCTTGTCGTTGCCCATGGCGCCGCCGGGGTAGAACTTGAAGTTCACGCGGCCCGCAGTGCGCTCGGCGATCTCGCCGGCGCCGCGGCGCATCTCCTGCATCCAGGCGGTGCCGTCCGGTGCGATGGTGGCGATTTTAAGATCCTGCGCCTGCGCGCCGACGACAGACAGCAGTGCCAGCAGCAGGGCGGTTGGTATTGTTAAGCGTGAGCGTCGCAGCATCGGTAGTCCCTAGAAGTAATCCTTGGCGCTGGCGAGCAGCTTCTTCGCCTGTTGTTTGGCCAGGGTGTTGATCAACGTGAGGCCGGGTTCGACAGCATCGGCGGTGAGCACCTCGTTCAGCAGACGGTCATGCAGTGGCCGGTCGAACACCAGGCGCGCGTATTTTTCGGCATATTGTACCTTGGCCATGAGGTTGCGTCCGCCGGATAATTCGATGGCGCGCAGGAAATGGGTCTGACCCTGTTCAGGTTTGCCGCCCAACGCCGGCGGTCGCAGGCTGTTGAGCACGCCTAAATACAGATGGGCACCGCCACGATCGTGCGACTCGTCCAGCGCTACCACCCGGCGCATGGCGGCCTCGACCTTGGGCAGGTCGGCGATGGCGACCCAGTCGCTGCCGTGCACCTGTATCCAGCCGACCCAGGCGGAGGCGTAGGTGTACAGCGCCGGCACCGCGCCCCGCGGCAGGCCATCGAGGGCGGCGGCGAAGTCATCGTACGATTTGGAGTGGGTCTGGCAGATCGCGGCAGCGCGCAGGCACAGGGCGCGTGCGCCATAATCGCGCGCCTTATCGGTCATGCGCTGGGCGCGCTCCGCGTCGGTGACGAAGACCGAGGCATAGGCGCTGTACAGGCGCGCCCCGGTCAGCAGCAGGTTTTCGTTCTTGGGATCACCTTCGATCAGCCCATCCACCAGCAGCAGATAGGCCGGCGCCCCGTCGCGCACGGTGTCGAGATCGTTTTCGTTGAGCATGGCCGTGGAAAGGCCGTCAGCGAGCCGCCCGGTGGTCGAGCTCAGCAGGCTGGCGCAACCGCTCAGCAGGACCAGCAGGGGTGTGATGAGAACGAGTGATCGGGTCATGTGTGGCGTGGGGATGGAGGCAACGATGCGCATCGGCCGATGGGTGAGTGTGGGTAAACTAGACGGTTTTACGCTGTGTTGCAACCCCGGGAGCAGAGGCGGTTCGGGCGTGAGGTGCCCCGTTTGCGCTGTTAATCGTCCTTGGTATCGGACGGACCGGGGGCTTTCTTCCACGCCACCGGCAACACGTCGGACGCTCGGCGGATGATGAAGATTTTATGACCACTGAGCATGGCGGAGATTTCAGCACCCGTGCCTTTCCAGTCGTGCCAGCCGACGGCGAGCACGTGGGTGAGGGTGAAGACACCGATGACGCGGTAGCCCGCGTGGTGCCACTCCGACAGCGTCCAGCCGAACAGCCACGGCAGGGCCTGGTCGTACTCCGGGTCCGCCGCGCCGGCGTACTGCCAGAACAGCCCACTCGCCGCCTGCAGGGCCAGCACCGCAAACAACAAAAGATAGAGGGGGCCCCATAACGGATTGTGCGCATAATACGCCGGCTGCGGTGCGCGGCCGGCGGTGACATAAAAGCGCAACATGCCGAGCATGGC
>JAYSOL010000101.1:0-10561 GCA_043723045.1 Gammaproteobacteria bacterium
CCGCCGACTACCTCGCCAGCAACAAAGAGGAAGGTGTGAACCTGTTGACGAAAGTTGGAACCATGCACGCCGCTACCGAAGAGATGCGCTCCCTGCGCGACAAAGCCAATCTTGCCTTGGGCTATTACTTTCTTCAGGAAGGCGCACCGTCCCGATCCAAGGCCTATCTTAGCGAGGTGCGTGTCAACGGCCCGCTGTCCAACAAGGCGCTGCTTGGCGTGGGCTGGGGCTACTCATCCGAGGGCCGGCACGAACAATCCCTGATCCCGTGGGTAGAGTTGCAGCAGCGCGATGTCATGGACTCCGCGGTACAGGAGTCGTTGCTTGCCGTTCCCTATGCCTTCGGGCAGCTGGGCGCATACAAACAGGCCTTGCAACACTATCAGGCTGCTGTTTCGACCTATGAGCAGGAGCTGACCAGGCTGGACAGCGCAATCCAGTCGATCCGTGCCGGCAAGCTGTCGGAGAATATTCTGCGTCAGGATCCCGGCGATGAAACGGGCTGGTTCTGGCAGATGCGCAAACTACCCGACGCACCCGAGAGCCGTTATCTGATCCAACTGATGTCCAGCAATGAGTTCCAGGAGTCTTTCAAGAATTACCGCGACCTGCGTTTTTTGCAGTCGAACCTGAGCGCCTGGTCACGGGACATCGAAGTATACAACGACATACTGGTGACACGCCGCACCGCCTATGCCCAACGTTTGCCGGGCGTGCAGGATGCCTTGAAGCGCACGGATCTTTCCACCCAGTTGCAGGCACGCGACCGTTATGCCAGGGAGATCGCCGGCATCGAGGCCATGCAGGATTCGGTCGCGCTCGCCTCGAATGAACAGACGCAATTATTGGTGCGGTTGGCGCGGGTCAAATCGCGTCTTAAGACCTTGGCAGGCAAGGAGGATATCAGCGCACAGGAGGATAAGTATCGTCTGTACACCGGCCTGCTGCGCTGGAATATCGCCAGCGACTACATGCCGCATCTGTGGGAGGCACAGAAGGCGCTCAGGCAATTGGACGCGGAGATCGAGAAGGTCAAGGAGCGCAAAGCGTCTCTGGAGCGGGCCCAGGCCAGTGCGACCAAGGCCTACGAGGGTTACGATGCACGCATCGAGGCCTTACGCGGAAAAATCGCACCGCTGTTGTCGCAGGTATCGGAGCAGGCGGCTAAACAAGAGCGTTATCTCGAGACTATGGCCGTCGCTGAATTGGAACAACATAAACAGCGTCTGGCGACCTACTTGCTGCAGGCGCGCTTCGCCGTCGCCCAGATTTACGATCAGGCCGCGCGTGCACGCAGCGCCGGGCAGGAAGGCACGGGGCGATGAGGTATCCTGCCCACATTGCGCTCATGTCGGCCGTGCTGCTCAGCGCCTGCTCGAATGTGCGTGAGGACGATAGCCCCAGAATCAAGAGCCTGCAAAGTCGCGTCATCGTGGTGCAGCGCAGTAATGATATTGAAGGCGGGCGCGAGGAGGCGGTTAAAGGTTACCGTGATTTTCTCAATACGCCGGCGGATGACTCCATGAAGGTGGAGGCGCTGCGCCGACTCGGCGACCTGCAGATGGAGAACGCCGAAGATAAAGCCGCAGGCACAGAAGCGCCCGCGCCCGCCGGTGGCGCCCAGCCCGCCGGTAAAAAGAGCACCGCCGCCAATGATTATCGTGAGGCCATCAGGCTTTATCAGGACCTGTTGCGCCGATATCCACAACGGCCGGGCAATGACCGTGTGCTTTATCAGTTGTCGCACGCCTACGAACAGGTCGGCGACCTCGACGGCTCGCTGCATGCGCTGACGCGCTTGATAACGGCCTATCCCGATACGCCAGGCAAGGATGAAATCCAGTTTCGTCGTGGTGAGTTTCTGTTTTCCAACAAGGCGTACGTCGAGGCGGAACAGGCGTACAGCTCGGTGGTTAGCATTGGTGACAGCTCGACCTATTACGAGAAGGCATTGAATAAACTCGGGTGGTCCTTGTTTAAACAGAGCCGCTATGATGAAGGTCTGGATACTTTCTTCATAATACTCGACCGTAAATTGGCCGGGCACGACACCGGCGGCTCGTTGAAGGAGATTGCCAGTCTCACGCCCGGCGACCGGGAGCTGGTCGAGGATACCTTTAACATCATGAGCATCAGCTTCTCCTACCTGGACGGCGCGGTCGGCATCAAGCGTTATTCGCAGAAGATCGGCAAACGCGACTACGAGTACCGCCTGTACCAACACCTCGGTGGTTTGTATTTAAAGCAGGAGCGTGTAAAAGACGCGGCCGACACCTACATTGCCTTTACCCAACTCTATCCCAACAACCCACAATCACCGCTATTCCAGGTGCTGGTGATCGACGCCTACAAGCAAGCAGGTTTTGCCACTCAGGAGCTGGATGCTAAAAAGGATTTTGTCATCAACTATGGGATCAACAGCGGTTTTCGCAAGGCCAACGATGAGCTGACCTATAGCCGCGTCACGCCGCATCTGAAAAAGAATCTGGAGGACCTGGCGCGTCACTATCACGCCAGCGCACAGAAGACACGCGCCCCCGGCGATTATCGTGAGGCCGCCCGCTGGTATCAGGCATTTCTGGAGGCCTTCCCGGCAGACCCGCAGGCACCGGCCATGAATTTCCTGCTGGCCGAGATGTTGTTCGAAGATAAGCGCTACGGCGAGGCAGCGATCGAATACGAAAAGACCGCCTATCAATACAAGCCCCATGCCAAGACGGCCGATGCCGGTTATGCCGCGCTGTTGGCGTACGCCGCGCATGAAAAACAGCTGAGCGGCAAAGAGCGCAATCTATGGCGCCAACGCGGCACGGAAAGTGCGCTGCGCTTCGCCGATACCAATCCGAACGACCGGCGCGCGCCGGCGGTTCTGGTCCAGGCGGCGGAACGCCTGTATGCCGATCATTCGCCGGATCGTGCGGCCCTGGCGGCGCGCCGGGCGCTGGCCAAGCTGGACTTGTTTAAAGTCGAGCGCAAGGAGCTTGCGGACACGCAGCTCGAACCGCGCGTGGAAAGCGCCATGCGCCGCACGGCCTGGACGGTTATCGCCAATACTGAATTTGAGAGGGGTGGGTTTAATCGCGCCGAAGAAGCCTATGCGCACGCTATGCAGTACACCCCTGCCGACGATAAAGAGCGCAGCGTGCTGAATGAGCGGCTCGCGGCATCTGTCTATAAGCAGGGCGAGCAAAGTCGCTCCGTGGGTGATTTGCGCGGTGCCGTCGGGCATTTCACCCGTGTCGCTGCTATCGCACCCGGCTCCGCCATTCGGGCGACCGCCGAATACGATGCCGCCGCCACCTTGATCACCCTGAAGGACTGGAGCGGTGCGGTCAAGGTGCTTGAGGCCTTCCGCAAGGATCATCCGAAACACCCGTTGCAGGCGGAGGTCACGAATAAACTCGCCGTCGGGTACATGGAGACCGGACAGCTGACGCGCGCGGCCAGTGAGCTGGAGGCGCTGGCGGATACCCAAACCGATCCGCAGCTGCGGCGTGCCGCCCTATGGCAGGTGGCCGAGCTGTACGAAAAGGCGAAGGATCCAAAAAACGTCAGCCGTGCCTATCAACGTTATCTGCAGGACTATCCGCGCCCTCTCGAACCCGCGCTCGAGGCGCGTTATCGCCTCGCGGCCCTGTATGAAAAGACCGGACAAAACGCCGAGCGTATGCGTTTTCTCAACGAGATCATCCAGGCGGATCAGGCGGGTGGTAAAGAGCGTACGGACCGCACACGCTTCCTGGCCGCCACGGCCTCACTGGCGGTGGCCGAGCCGGTGTATCAGGAATATCAGAAAATGCGTCTGGTGGAACCGTTGAAGAAGAACCTGAAGCTCAAGAAAGAAAAGATGCAGGGGGTGCTCAAGGCCTACAGCGCCGCCGCGGACTACGGTGTGGAAGAGGTGGCGACCGCCTCCACTTTCCACATTGCGGAAATCTACAATGATTTTGGTCGGGAGCTGCTCGCCTCGCAGCGCCCCAAGGGATTGTCACCGGCGGAAATCGAACAATATAACGTTTTGCTCGAGGAGCAGGCCTACCCGTTCGAGGAAAAAGCCATCGAAGTACATGAAATCAACGCGCATCGTACCGCGCAGGGTGTGTACGATGAGTGGGTAAAAAACAGCTTTAAGGCCCTGGTCAAGTTGCAGCCGGTGCGCTATGCCAAGACGGAAAAGGCCGAGGGGGTCATCAATGGCCTACGCTAGTGTAGTGCGTCGTAATCAATGGAACCTAATGATTTACGCCGCGCACCCCACTATTCCCTCTCCCCCAACGGGGGAGAGGGTTAGGGTGAGGGGGAATCGTCGGTCTTTGTCCCTCATCCTGTCCTTCTCCCGAGGGGAGAAGGGACCCTGGGTTTTGAGCGTAAGAGATGGACTAATGGCAAACATAAATACTGAATTGTATGACGCACTACACTAGGCGCCCATGGCTGTTGGCCGTGGCCATCCTGGTTGCCGGGCTGTGCGCTTGTGCAGTACCCGTGCGCGGCCCGGACAGGACGTCGCCGCAGGGGTCTTCTGTGGCGCGGCCGGGCGTGGCCGCGGAAACGCCGGTCAACCCGGCGGCGAAGCGCGATTTCGATAGTGCTTTAAAGGCCATGACGTCCGGGAATGACAAAGAGGCCGAACGATTGCTCGGCCAGATGGTCGCCCAATACCCGGAGTTGTCCGGGCCCAATGCCAACCTCGGGATCGTCTATCTGCGCTCAGGACGTCTGGCGGACGCGCAACGGGCGGTGGCCCAGGCCATCAAGCAGAATCCGAACAACGCCACGTATTACAATCTGCTGGGAATTATCCACCGGACCGCCGGTAAGTTTGCGGAGGCACGCAAGGCCTACGATGCCGCGCTGCTGATCGACGCCAATTATGCCTATGCCCACCTGAATATCGGTATCCTGTATGATCTGTATCTGAACGATGCAACTAAGGCCTTGCAGCATTATCAGCGTTACCAGGCGTTGACGCCCAAGGAAGATCCGCTAGTAACAAAATGGATCGCCGACCTGCAGCAACGCATGAAAAAGACCGAACGGAGGACCAGCGGATGATGAAGAAGCTGACCGTGGTTTTAGGCTGTCTGGCCGCACTCACGGGTGCACCCTGTGTCGCTGAAGACCGGATCGACCTGGAAGGCACGACCATCACCGGTAACCGTGAGTTGCAGAAAGTACTCTATATTGTCCCGTGGAAGAGGACCCTGTCCGGGGAGCTGGTGGGAAAGCCGGTGCAGAGTCTACTGGACGAGGCCTTGGCGCCGGTCGATAGAGATGTCTTCCGGAGACAGGTAGAGTATTACGGGTTAAGCCACAAGGCTGGAGGTCCCGCGGATGCGGCTAAAAGGTAGAATTATCCAAGTTGGCAAGTTGGGTTGCGGGGTACCGTCAGCCGTTTTTGAGGGCGTATATACGGCTAGCGTCAAGGGTGTGGTGAAGAGTGGCCCTCTGCCGATACGATAGCCGAACAAGTTTGAATTATGCAGTTAACCATTGATGCAAGGAGATTCTCATGGGTGTCTATAGTTCGCTAGTCCGCTTCTTTCTGGAAGGCGGGTTTTTCATGTACCCCATCATGCTGGTGCTGGCGGTCGGTGCCGCCGTGGCCATAGAGCGCTACATCTATCTCAGTATAGCGCGCACCACCAATCGCAGGCTGTGGGATGAAGTCGTTCCAGTACTGCGCAGCGGCAAGTATCAACAGGCCATGACCATGACGGCGGGCTCGAAATCCGCCATCGCCACCATACTGGGCTACGGGCTGGCACGCATCAAGTCTGCACGCCGGCGCGAGGACATCGAAATGGCGATGGAAGAGGGCTTGATGGAAATGATTCCACGCCTGGAAAAACGCACGGCTTATCTGGCAACCTTCGCCAACATCGCCACCCTGCTCGGTCTGTTGGGTACGATTATCGGCCTGATACAGGCGTTCACTGCGGTGGCGGAGGCCGGTCCGGCGGAAAAGGCGGCACTCCTGTCATCGAGTATTTCCGTCGCCATGAACACCACGGCGTTTGGATTGGTGGTCGCCATTCCGCTGTTGCTGATTTATGCCGTATTGCAGTCCAAGACGACCCAGATCGTGGACAGTCTCGAGATGGCGAGCGTCAAGTTTCTTAACATGGTCACTGAACGCGCCAAGCCTGAGAGCGGCGTGTAATGCGTCGCCGTAGCAGCAGCCGTGGCCGGAAGTTCTCGGATCAGCCGGAGGACATCAATATCACCGCCTTCATGAACCTGATGGTGATACTTGTGCCGTTCCTGCTGATCACCGCGGTATTTTCGCGCCTTACCATTCTGGAACTCAACCTTCCGGCGGCGTCGTCCGGTGCAGTGGATAGCAAACAGGAGCTGCAGCTCGAGATCATCATCCGCAAAGACGCCCTGGAAATCGGCGAGCGCAGTGCCGGTGTGATCAAGCGCCTGGACAAGACCGCCAGTGGATATGATTTAAAGATGCTGTCGCGCATACTTCAGGACATCAAGCTGCGCTTTCCCGATAAACTGAACGCGACCATTCTGCCGGAGCAGGACACCAACTACGATACGCTGGTGCAGGTCATGGATACGGTACGTGTGGCCTATGTCGTCCAGGCCGGATCCGTCACAAGCTACGAATTATTTCCCGAGATCTCCATCGGCGACGCCCCGCTTGCGGGCGGCGACGCCATGCGCACGGATAAGGGGGCTGGCCGATGAAAATGTCACGCCGCGCCACCCGTATGGAGCGCCACCACAAACGATCCAAGATGATGGCGAGCCTTAATATGGTTTCACTCATGGATATCTTCACCATCCTGGTGTTCTTTCTCCTGGTGAATTCGTCCGATGTCGAGACGCTGCCCAGCGTCAAGTCAGTGAAGCTGCCTGAATCGGTGGCCGAGAAGGCGCCGAAGCAAACCGTGGTGGTTGTCGTCGATGGTGAGGATATCCTGGTGCAGGGCCGCAAGATCGCCAGTGTCGCGTCGGCCATGAATTCAGCATCCGACGTCATACTAGCGCTCAAGACCGAGCTGGATTATCAGGCGGCACGTACCTTGCCTGTGCCATCGACCAATCCGGCCGGTGCGCCACTCGAGATAACCATTATGGGCGATAAAGAGATTCCATATCGATTGCTCAAGAAAATCATGCTGACCTGCGTCAGCGCTAAGTTTGAAAACATATCGTTGGCCGTGGTCAAGAAGTCGTAGGGGAATGGACATATGAGCATGATGACATTCTATCGTTCGGCCAATCTGCCGTGGCATACCGCTGAAGATGACGAGGAACGCTTCCGCCGTATTCTGAAGCGCAGCCTGATCATTTTTCTCGTGTTCGCACTGATTCTGCCCATACTGCCCTTGCCTAAGGTCGACCGCGCTAAAGTGGAGGAATTGCCACCGCGCCTGGCTAAGCTGTTACTCGAACGTCAGCAGTTGCCGAAACCCGAGCCGATCAAGGCCGCCGTGCCCGAGCAGAAAAAACCGCTGCCGGAACCGGCCAAGCCGAAAGAGTCAAAACCGAAAGACATCAAAAAAGAACCGAAGAAAGTCGAGCAGGCGGCACGGGAAAAAGCCGAGCACTCCGGATTGCTGGCGTTTAAAGAAGACCTTGCTGATCTGCGCTCCGATAACACCGTATCGAATCTGAAAAATACCAAGAGTCTCACCAAAGGCAGCGCAACCACTGCAGCCAGAACGTCCGAACGCTCGTTGATAACATCCAGCGCCACCGGCGGTAGCGGTGGCATTAACACCTCCAAGCTGAGCCGGGATACGGGTGGTCAGGGGCTCGCCGGCCGTGCGACGACGCGCGTCGATAGTCCGGTGGGAGAGGGTGGCGGCGGTGGTAAGGTACAGCGTGGCGGCAGCGGTAAGGCAGGGCGCTCCACTGAAGAAGTGCAGCTGGTGTTCGATCGCAACAAGAGTGCTATCTACTCCTTGTATAACCGCGAGCTGCGTAAGGACCCGACCCTGCAGGGTAAAATGGTGCTCGAGCTTAAAATCGCGCCTTCCGGCAAAGTCCTGTCCTGCAAGGTGACCTCCAGCGAACTGCGCTCACCCGATCTGGAGAGCAAAATAACCGCGCGCGTTATGTCGTTTGATTTTGGTCCCAAGGATGTGGATGTCACCATCGTGAAATATCCGATTGATTTTTCGCCGTCGTCCTGAGCGCCAGGCAGTTGGTCCTGGCTGCGCGCTGCCTATTCCTCGCATACCCCTGAGGATGACGTTCCTGCAGATCTCCTGGCTTTTGGCTAGCGCCTTAATCCAAACATGGAGGCCAGTCTGCCCAGCTGAAATGCCGGATTGAATCGCTGCGTGTGACCCGGAGGGAAAACCAGGTTCCACGGAACGGATGCCAGATTACCCGATGCACTCCCCGGCGATAGTAACGATTTCCAGATAATCGAAATGTTGTCTGCGCTGTCGACGCGGCCAAAGTGCCTGCCCTGCATCAAATACGTATCCATCAGGCGGTGCAGGATGGAGACACTCAACCTGTTCAAGCTGGTCTGTATCGACGCCAGTCGGGTGCCGACCGCCGGCGGTAGGGTGACTAGTTTATGGCGAGCGAGATAGGACAGCATCACATGGACATGCGCCGCGCTGCTCGACCCGTGCAACCAGCGCAGTATGCTGTCCCAGTCAATAACGGTTTCCCGATTCTTCAGCAGTTGCAGCAGGTCCAGCAGCGGGATGAGTCCGCGTTGCTGATTGAAGTTCCTTGCCCAATGCGAGCAGATATAAGCGATCTGCAATTCGTCGGACAGCTGTAGGGTGGGTGTGCCGCGAAAGGTAACAGCGACGGCCTGGCTGCGGACGTGCGCATCGGAAAAGACCTGGTCACGGCCGGCGAGCGACGCGGGTGGAAATAAGCAGGTGTGTACCTCGACCCAGATCCGTCGTTGAGCATGATAGAACGGCATGCTGTGATGCATCTTTTCGTAGAATTCGGCAGGGTACTCGGACTGCTGTCGATAGCCCAGATCCTGCAGCACGGCTTCCAGTTCGCGCTGTGCATTCGTTGGCGCTAGCAAATCGATGTCGCCCATGGTGCGCAGGTGTGGCTCCGGATAGCGTTGACTGATGGATGCGCCCTTGAGCAGAATTGTCTCGCGCGCTAGCGACGGTGCCGCGCCGAGAATTTCACTGGTGGCGTCCAGGATGTTGCCGATGAGTATGCGCGATGTCAGGTCAGCACTGGCCAGTGCCTGGCGTACAGGTGACGGCTGTGCTGTCTGTTCCGGTGTGGCGCTGGTGGCGCGGTGCAGTATGGGCCCCAACCCCGCATACAATACCCATTCGATGTCGGCGGGCGTAAAAGTTGCCAGATCCAGATCCCGCGTATCTTCTTTCGAGGCGCTCAGCAGGTCAGTGAGTGGCAGCATGGGTGGTGGTGTGTGTGTTTGTTCGCGAGATATTGTTTGAATGATACCATCTGTGCGCTATTTGGCCTTACCTACCGGGACGACCGGTCATTCACTTTTAGGCGGAAAATGCCGGTGGGCATAAAATTATAACCTATTGATAATAAATAACTTATTTAGAGATCCTGCGACGTCCGATCCCGATTCTGGGCTATGTTGTTTCTCTTCTTGACTTCAATTCTGGCGAATGAAAAGCTATTACGAGGGGTAAAGGAATGTTTCCTAAACGGCGGTCAGATGTAACGGTACGCGAGGTTGATGGTGAACTTTTGGTCTTGGATCAGCGTTCCGAAAGGGTGCATCAACTAAACGTAACAGCGGTAACCATCTGGAATCAATGTGACGGCATAACGTCCGTTGCCGATATCTCAAAGGGTATCGCTACGGAATATGGATTAGATCCCCGCCCAGCTGAAGAGGATGTGGTCAGGACAATTGCGCAGTTTCGAGAGCTTGATCTGCTTGAAGGCGCAGAGGAAAGGGATTAGCAGTGTTTGTGTCATAAAAATATACTCGGGGGTGTCTTATGTCCACACATGATTCGTCAAGAAGAAAGTTTATCAAGGTAGCGGGTTATGTCGCGCCGGCCATTCTGACATTGAAGGCCGTGCCTTCGTTTGCATCGTCGGGTTCAAACTATACCCCACGGCGACGCGGAAACAACGGTGTCGGCAACGGCATAGACGGCCAACCGCCAGGAAACCCGCGTATTAACGATGGCCCCGGCACCTCTCCGGGTAACCCCGGGAATCGCCGGGGTCGCAGATTCTGAGGTTACCTACGGGCCACCTGCAAGGAATGCTATCGCCCTGTTAGGTGCTCACCACTGACAACGGCAGCCATCTTGCCGTTGTCGGTGTAGGGTGGCTCACCGTGCGGCAAGGTAGTGCAACGTATCCGCTTATCAGTACACTGTTAAGCGGATACCTATCCGCTTTATTCCCCTCTTTTTCGATACACTTTTTGCGGCGATGCTGCTCTGATGACGATGCAAACTGCCGACGTTGACCCCTTGTATCTCTCCATCTTCGGACGCACGGTATCGATCGAGTGCGCCGATAGTAAAACCCGTGGGTTGTTGGTGACCGGCTATGGCCATATGTCTACGCCATCGCCGATGAGCGGACTTGATCTACGTTGCGCAGT
>JAYSOL010000102.1:0-3831 GCA_043723045.1 Gammaproteobacteria bacterium
GGGTTTAAGCCCTTCTCCCTCTGGGAGAAGGGTGGGGATGAGGGCCAGGCAATATACGTTTTCATTTTGTTAGACGCTCTTAGAACTTTTTCCGCGCCCAGCAGTAAAGATACTATCACGCCTCGCGGCGGCCGCTAACGGCGCGCGCCAAGGTTCCGCGGTCGGTATATTCTAGTTCGCCGCCCAACGGTACACCGTGGGCGATGCGCGTCACCAGTATGCCCCGGGCGCGCCCGAGTTCACCGATGTAATGGGCGGTGGCCTCGCCTTCGACCGTCAGGTTGGTGGCCAGTATCACTTCGCGGATATCCCCTTTGTCCAGCAACACCTCGAGGCGCGCAATGCCGAGCTCATCCGGACCGATGCCGTCCAGGGGCGACAGATGCCCCATCAAAACAAAATACAGGCCGTTGTAAGCCGCCGACTGTTCCATGGACAACAGATCGGCGGGGGATTCCACCACGCACAGCAATCCGGCATCACGCCGTTCGGAGCTGCAGATGCCGCACAGGGCCTGCTCGCTGAGATTATTGCAACGCTCGCAGTGACCGACGCGTTCGAGGGCATGGGTCACGGCCTCGGCGATCAGGCGCGCCCCGGGTCGATCGCGTTCGAGCAGGTGGTAGGTCATGCGCTGCGCGGTCTTGGGGCCGACGCCCGGAAGCCGGCGCAGGGCCTGCTTCAGGTTTTCGATGGCGGGTGAGTCGGACATTCAGGATTAAAACGGCAGATTCAGGCCGGGGATATTGAGTCCGGCGGTCAGGCCGGCCATGCGCTCCTGCGTGGTCTTATCGACTTTGCGTACCGCGTCGTTCATGGCAGCGGCAATCAGATCCTCCAGCACCTCCTTCTCGTCCTGCATGAGGGAGGCGTCGATCTGCACCCGTCGCACGTCGTGCCGGCAGGTCATGACGACGCTCACCAGACCGCCGCCGGCGTTGCCGGTCACCTCGATCCTGGCCAGCTCTTCCTGGGCCTTGCGCATGTTATCCTGCATCGCCTGCGCCTGCTTCATGATGTTGCCCAATCCGCCTTTCATCGCTTGTCGCCCTCCATCGTTATCGCTTGCGCCTCACAGTTTCGATCGTATCGAACCCGGATTCACCCGGGCGTTGAACGTCTCCTGCAGACTGCGCACGTTCGGGTCCTCGGCGAGGGCCGTGGTCGCGGCCTGCAGGCGCTCGTCCTGATTTCTGCTCTTCTCGCGCGCCGGCGTCTCCGCCACCGGACTGCCGATACGGATCTGCAGCGTCAGCGCTTGCCCATGCAGCGCTTCGAGTGCCTGTTTTAATGCCGCCTCACGCTCTTTACTCAGCAGGTGCGCAAACGTGGCATCCAGAGTGAGCCGCATCACGCCATCGGCGTAGGCGTCGAGACTGGCGTTGGTGGCGAGTTCGCGCACCAGACCCGTCAGCTTGAGACACTCCACCATGCCCGCCCAATCGCTCGGCAGGGATGCCGGTGACACGGAGGGGCGGCGGGCGCTGACCTGCTCGTCTTTGAGTGGTACCGCGGTAGTGGCAGGTGCCGGTGTTGCTGATGTCAGCGTCGATGTCGGTGCTGCGGCGACCGGTGCTGCTGATACCGATTGCACGTTGCGCACGCCCGCTGCGGTTGTGCGCAACTCGCCCTCAACCGTGGGCGCGGACACCGGTCGGAAGGCCAGCATGCGTAACAAGGTCATCTCCAGTCCGCTGCGCGGGTCGGGGGCGAACGGCAGGTCACGTCGGCCCATCAGGCCGATCTGATAAAAGAGTTGTACGTCCTCCGGCGTGAAGGCGCGTGCCAGTTGCATGAGTTTTGCCTGCTCATCGCCCAGGGCGTCGACCACCTCGGGCGCCACCTGCGCCAGGGAAATCCGGTGCAGCGCCAGCAGCAGATCCTGCAACAGGATATCGATATCGATGCTGCGCTCGGAGGCGCTGTCCACCACCTGCAGCAGCGCCGCCGCGTCCAGCGCCGCCAGGGCATTGAGCAGGTCGAGAATAACGGAGTGATCGATACTGCCGAGCATCTCGCGCACATCCGCCTCCGTCACCCGACCGCCTCCGAAAGCGATGGCCTGATCCAACAGACTCAGGGAGTCACGCAGGCTGCCGTCGGCGGAGCGCGCCAGCAGCGCCAGGGAGGCGGCATCGAAGGTGATGCCTTCGGCGCTCAGGATCTTCGCCAGCTGTGCCTCGATCTGCGCCGGCTGCAGGCGCTTGAGATTGAATTGCAGGCAACGCGACAGGACCGTCACCGGCAACTTCTGCGGATCGGTGGTGGCAAGCAGGAACTTGACGTGCGGGGGTGGTTCTTCCAGGGTCTTCAACAGGGCGTTGAAACTGTGTCCGGAGAGCATGTGCACCTCGTCGATGAGATACACCTTATAACGTCCGCGGGACGGCGCGTATTGCACGTTGTCCAGCAGTTCGCGCGTGTCGTCCACCTTGGTGCGCGAGGCGGCATCGACCTCGATGAGATCGATGAAACGGCCGTCATCCACCTCGAGGCAGGTGGAACACTGGCCGCAGGGCTGGGAGCTGACGCCGGTTTCGCAGTTGAGGGATTTGGCCAGGATGCGCGCGATGGTGGTCTTGCCCACGCCGCGCGTGCCGGTAAACAAAAAGGCATGATGCAGGCGATCGTGATCCAGGGCATTGGTCAGGGCACGCACCACATGCCCCTGACCGACCAGATCGGCAAACCGCCGTGGACGCCATTTCCGCGCAAGAACCTGGTAACTCATGAGATATGCAATGCGCCTGACATAAACCAGGACTCTATCAAAATCGCCCCGCTTTGGCATCCTCGCCGATGGCGCGACGCTGACTCAACCCAGGAATGGCGCTCGCGCGCGAGGATGAAACGTCCGTCACCAACCGACATTGCCGCACTGGCACATCACCGGCAAGACATCCCAGGTAACCGACGGAGGCGACGGGCGGCTCGCGCCCGTCGGGGAAATAACGGCAAGAGGGTGGCGGATCCAGCCGGCCACACCCGCGCACCCGAAGTGGCTGCGACGGCTGCTTCCTTCCGGACCTGACCGGGTTGGCAGCGTTTCGTCGCGCGGGGGACCGACCTTCACCGCCATAGTCGACCGCGACCGGTGTACCCGGCCCCCCGGTTTTCGGGGAAATCCCTGGGGATTTGCGCCATGCAGCGCCTCCCGTAACGGGAGGCAGGCCGGGATACAGTGATCGCGGCCTATGGAAATGGCGGAGAGGGAGGGATTCGAACCCTCGGTACGCTTTTGGCGTACACACACTTTCCAGGCGTGCTCCTTCAACCGCTCGGACACCTCTCCGGAAATACACCGGCTTGCGCCGGGGAAAACAGCGCGCAAGGGTAAACTAGTCGCCGGGGTTACGCAATCACCAGTGGATGCGGACACTGCGCCGGGCCAACCCACCCGGCGATCAGGCGCTGGCGCTGATCTCCTCAGTCCAGGCCAGGACCTGCATATGCGCCCTGTTGATGTGCACGGCGTCCAGACCACTGGAGTGTGTCAGGGAGGCGATGCGCCCCAGATCCATCGCCTCACAGGCACAGGCCAACTGCAGAAACGGCGCGTAGCGTCCGCTTGCGTGCAGCAGCGCATCACGCACCACCTCGGGCAGGGTCAAATCCGCCAGCAGTTCTTTCAGCGGCTTGTCGAGCAGGGTATCGAGGAGGGAGAACATGCCGGTCATAAAGAGATAGTCCTGATCCGCTTCCGGCAACCGATGTTGGCCGAGCAATTCCACCAGGCGGGCGCGCGTCAGTGCAGTGCGGAACAAGGCGTGCGGTGCGATATGCTTGCTTTTGGCGCCGGACATGAGCAGCAGACTCAACCAGCGGGCGAGT
>JAYSOL010000103.1:0-2845 GCA_043723045.1 Gammaproteobacteria bacterium
CCTGCTACCTGCCGTTTTGCCGATCTCAATCCCGCCGCAACGGCGTCATTACAGGAGAAATAACCATGGATACACGCGATGCATTCCGACACAACGTGCTCACCTCCGGTCACCGTGCCTGTTCAGGCTGCGGCGAGGCCATGGCGGCGCGCATGGTCACCGATCTGATCGGTCCGAACGCGATCTACATCAACGCCACTGGTTGTCTGCAGGTGTTCACCACCCACAATCAGCAGTCCGCCTGGCAGGCGCCCTGGATCCATTCGGTATTTGCCAACGCCGCAGCCGTTGCATCCGGCGTCGAGGCATCCTTGCGCGTCCGCGGCGACCGTACCCCGGTGGTGGTGCAGGCAGGAGATGGTGGCACCTTCGACATCGGTCTGCAATGCCTGTCGGGCATGATCGAGCGTGGCCACGACGTGTTGTTTGTCTGCTATGACAACGAAGGTTATATGAATACGGGTGTGCAGCGCTCCAGTTCCACGCCGAATGCGGTGCGCACCACCACCTCGCCGCCGGGGCGACTGAGCGCAGGCAAAGCGCAGTTGAAAAAGGACGTGTTGTCCATTATCGCGGCTCACAATATGCCCTATGCTGCCACCGCCACCATCGCCTGGTTTCCCGATCTCAAGGCAAAGGTGGAAAAGGCCATGGGCCTCACGGGGCCGCGCTTCCTTCAGGTTCTCTCGCCCTGTCCGTTGGGATGGGATCACGACGCAGCCCTGTCGGTCACCGTTGCCCGTCTGGCAGTGGAAACTGGCCTGTTTCCGTTGTTGGAGATGGAATACGGCGCGGTGACCGGGGTCATGCGGCTGGCGCGGCAACGCCCGGTGGAAGACTATCTGCGTTTGCAGGGCCGCTTCCGGCATCTGTTCCAGGGTGCACGGGGGGCGGAGGAGATCCGTCATTTGCAGGCCCTGGCCGATGCGCGCATCCGCCATTACGACCTGCTCGGCGCACCCACGGAGTGGGATACCGCCAGCGCGGCGGCGGCACAGCGCCGCGGCCGGGGCGGCTACGCGCCATCGTCAACACATGCGGAGACACAGTCATGAATCGGCTCGCCTTCGAACCGGGCAGCAGCATCGCCAATCGCACCGGCGACTGGCGCAGTCAACAACCCATCTATCGAGACAAGTGGCCGCCGTGTGGCCAGGCCTGCCCGATCGCCGAGGATATCCAAGCGTGGCTAGCGCTTGCGGTCGAGGATCAATGGCAGGCCGCCTGGCGCAAATTGACGGAACGCAACCCGCTGCCGGCGGTGATGGGCCGGGTGTGTTATCACCCCTGCGAACCCGCGTGCAACCGTGCGCAGCTTGATGGTGCCGTCAATATTCACACGATGGAACGTTACCTCGGTGACCTGGCGCTGGCGCAGGGCTGGCGTCACCAGCCGTTCTCCAGCGAATTACAGGATAAGAGTATTGCAGTGATCGGGTCCGGTCCGGCGGGCTTGTCCTGTGCTTATCAACTTGCCCGCCGTGGTTGCCGGGTCACACTATTTGAAGCGGCATCCGAACCTGGTGGCCTGCTGCGCTGGGGCATCCCCGCCTATCGGCTGCCCAAGGATGTCTTGGCCAAGGAAATCCAGGCCATTGTCGAACTGGGAGTTAGCCTGCGTCTTAACACGCGAGTCGGACGGGAGGTCAATGCCGCCACCCTGCAGCGCGATTTCGATGCCGTATTCGTCGCAGTCGGTGCGCAGCAGCCGCGCCTGGATCCGGTCGTGAGCGGGCATAGCGTTGAGACCGGTCTCGAATTCCTGCGACGCCTCAACACCGGCGAGCCAATGGATATATCCCGGCAGCTTGTCGTCATCGGCGGTGGTAATACCGCGCTGGATGTGGCGCGGAGTGCCCGACGACTTGGCGCCGCAGTGACCTTGGTGTGCCCGCAGGACCGTCACGGCAGCCATCCCGGCCAGCCCGCCGAGGAAATGCCGGCCATTGCCGGGGAAGTGCGTGCAGCCGAGGCCGAGGGTGTGCGTCTGATGACCCGCTGGGGGGTGCGTCGTCTGGTGCGCAACGGCCAGCACCTTGCTGGAATCGAAATTGCCCAGGTGGACCACGTGCATGATGCGCAGGGCCGCTTTGCGCCGCTGTTGTTCGTAGGAACCGAGCAGTTTATCCCCGCCGGGCGAATCATTCTGGCCATCGGCCAGCAGGCCGACTCGACAGGCATCGAGGAATTATTATCCGGTAATATTCCCGGCGTATTCGTGGGCGGTGATGCGGCGGGACAGTCGCGCCTGGCGGCTGTCGCTATCGGCAGCGGCCGCCAGGCTGCGGAGCTGATCATGGCGTTTTGGACCGGACTGCCGTCACAGCATCGTTATCGTTATTCCGAGGTTCCCTTTTCAGCACTTCACCCGGAGTATTACTCGCGGCAACCACGGCGCGAAACCGCGCACACCCCGCTGGATAGGCGTCTGCAAGATTTTACCGAGGTGGTGACGGGATTTGGCGCCGATGATGCAGCCTTCGAGGCCCGGCGTTGTCTGAGTTGCGGTGTGTGTTTCCAGTGTGACAACTGCTGGCACTTTTGCCCCGATGCGGCGGTAATAAAGCGGGACAACGATTACGCCGTCGATTACGACTTCTGTAAAGGCTGCGGGATCTGCGCTCAGGAATGTCCCTGTGGTCACATCGATATGGAGGCACTCAGTCTCGATCAATAAAGGTCTTGGGGGTTGAAAATGAAGAAGATCACTGTTGTTGGTGCTGGCCGCGTTGGCGAAACCACGGCCCAGATCCTGGCCAAGGAGGAACTGTGCCGCGAGTTGCTGTTGATGGATATTCAAGAGGGTGTGCCGCAAGGCGTGGCGCTGGATATTCAGGAGTCGGCC
>JAYSOL010000104.1:0-8540 GCA_043723045.1 Gammaproteobacteria bacterium
GAGGTGACGCCCAGCGGTATGGCGCGCAGGTCGGCTTCGTTCTTGATGTAGCCGCGGGCGCGCACCATGTACTCGGCCTCGGCCATTTCGATCACCGAGCCGCCGACCTCCTGGTTGCCGGACTCGATCGCCATGCGTACCTGCGCAAGTGTCAAGCGATAGGCGCGCAGGCGATTGGGGTCGACCGTGACCTGGTACTGCTTGGTCATGCCGCCGAGGCTCGCGACTTCGGATACGCCCGGCACCGCGCGCAGCTCGTACTTCAGGAACCAGTCCTGCAGGCTGCGCAGTTGGGCGTGGTCGTGGCGATTGCTGCGGTCCACCAGCGCGTACTGGTATACCCAGCCCACACCGGTGGCGTCCGGCCCGAGTACCGGTTTTGCCCCGCGCGGCAGGCGCGGCGTCACCTGGCTCAGATACTCGAGCACGCGCGAGCGCGCCCAGTAGAGGTCGGTGCCGTCCTTGAAAATCACATACACGAACGAGTCGCCGAACAGCGAGAAGCCGCGCACCGTCTGTGCCTGCGGTACCGACAACATCGCGGTGGTGAGCGGGTAGGTGACCTGGTCCTCGACCACCTGCGGGGCCTGGCCGGGGAAAGACGTCTTGATGATGACCTGGACGTCGGACAGGTCCGGAATGGCATCGAGCGGGGTGTGCTTCAGCGCCACCAGGCCCGACACGACGATAATGGCCGTCAGCAACAGCACGAGTGGACGGTTGTGCAGCGACCAGCGGATGATGTAAGCGATCATGGTGTGCTCCTAGTGCCCGCTGGAGCGCTGGGCGGGGCGTCGCTGCCGCCGGCCTCGCCGCCGATGCGCGCGAAACTCGCGCGCAGGCTCGACTCGGAATCGATCAGGAACTGACCCGAGACCACGACGTTGTCGCCCTCCTTGAGACCGCTGCGGATCTCGACCCAGTCGCCGAACTCGGCGTCGGCGACCACATCGACCGGCTGATAACGGCCGCCGCCGAGCGCGATCACCACGGCGGTGCGCGTGCCGGTGCGGATCAGCGCCTCGCGCGGGATTGCCAGCTGCTTCGGCGGGGGCGGCGCGATTATCGTGACTTCGGCAAACATGTTGGGCCGCAGGGCGGGATCATGCACTGTCAGACGCACGCGCGCCCTGAGTGAGCGTGAGCCGATGTCGATGTCCGGCTGCAGGTAGTCGACCACCGCCGGCCACGTCCGGCCGGGCACGGCGGTCACCCGTACCCCGGCCGTCAGGCCCGTGCGCACCCAGCTCGCCTCGCGATCGAGGATGTCCACCTGGGCACGCAGCGCGCCGCCGCTGTCGGCGCGGAACAAATAGCCGTGGGTCGTGAGCGTGCGTGGCCGGCTTGCGCGGGTGATGGTGTAGGTGCGCACGCCGAGGTTGTTCAGTACCTGCGGTTGTATCGTCACCACCGGCATGCCGGTTGCCGTCCCGCTATCCGGCTCGGCGTAGACCGGGACGAGCTCCATGTCCATGAAGGGCGACTTGCCGGGCTTGTCGCTGCGGTAACTCGGTGTCATGGGGTCGGACCAGTAGAGTATCTTGCGCTCGCCGTCGTCGGCCGTGGTGGGCGTGGCGGTACCGGTATCGCGACCGCGGGTGACGAAATACACCGCGCTGCCGGCGAGCAGCGCCAGCACGGCGACCAGTGTGAGTAGGGTAGTCAGTGATGGGCGTTTCATGGCTGGGGTTCTCCGGTCAGGTACAGCAGGTCCGCCTGGCTGCGGGCGAGTTCCATGCGCAGGCGGGTGAGTTCGAGCTCGGCGTCGAGTGCCTTGATGTGCGCCTCGCGCAGCATGCTCTGGTCGCTGGCGAAACCAGACACGGTCACGCTCGCCTCGCGCCGCGCGTCGGGCACGATCTGTTCGCTGAAGAGTCGCACGCGCTCCATGAGCGACTCGTGCTCGGCGAGCAGGCCCGCGTACTGTGCCTGCAGGTCGCGGCGCTTGTCCTCCACTTCGTAGCGCGCGCCGCTCTCCATCGCCTGTTTCTCGGCGAGCCGCCGGTCCTGGCGGCGGGCGCGAAACACCGGCAGATCCACGGTGACCATGGCGGTGACCATGTCCGGGCGCTCGGTGCCGTCCGGCATCGGCCGGCGGAAGCCGTAGGACAGGTCGAGCATCACGCCGGGCCTGCGTTCCTGACGTACGATGTCGATGTCGGTGCGCGCGGCTTCGTACTCGGCGCGGCTGGCGAGCCAGTCGGGGTGCCGTTCGACCTCGAAGCGTTCCGGTAATGCCGGCAACGCCGGCAGCGACTCCGGCAACGGCGCCCCGGCGTCTGCATCGATCCAGCGCGCGAGCATGGCCGCGCTGCGCCGGCGTTGCGCGCGCAACTCCTGTTGCCGCACTGTCAGGCGTGTCAGCGCCTGGCGCGCCTGCAGCACCACCTGCTGCGACTCCTGCGCCGCGCGGTAGCGGCCCTCGGCGGCCTGCCGCTGGCGCTCGAGCAGCGGACGCAGTGTATCGACCTGGCGCAATTCGGCGTCCAGGTAATAAAGTTCCAGCCAGGTGCGGCGCACGTCGCGTATAAGGTTGCGGCGTTCGAGCTCGAGACGCGCCTCTTCGCGCGTCAGCTCGTGGCCGGCGCGACGCACGCGCAGGGCGCGCGTGTCGCCCGGCGGAAACGCCTGACGCAGGCCGATCATGGTCATGGTCATGTCTTCCTGGTTCAGCTTGTAGGTATCGGTGGGCACGTTGATGGCGCCGACGACGAGTTGCGGATCGGGCAATTGCCCATCGGAAACCACCCGCTGCGTGGCGGCCTCGATGCGGTAGCGGCTCTGGGCGAGGACCGGTGCACCGGCGATGGCCAGTTGTTCCGCGCGTTCCAGGGACAGGGGTGTCGTCTCCGCGCGCACGAGCACGGCGTATCCGCATAGGACTACCAAGACCATGGCCCGCGACCAGCGGGTGAGTGACTGAACGAACATAAACCTCTCCTGCGGTGAAGCAAACGATGCGGCCGGCACGATAGCCCATAAATTAGGGCTACCTTGGATGCGGCCGCGCTAACCAAGTGCAGAGAGGGATGCTAGATCAGCAGGCGGGCGTGCAGCAAGTTGAGGGGAGGTCGGGGGACAGCGGCCGCCGAGGCGTCGTGCCGTAGGGCGCTGTCGGAGTTGGCGCCGGCCTCCGCAACCGCGATCGGCAGGGTGCTGAGCAGTACCATCGACAGGGACGGCAGGTGATCTGCGCTGACCACACTGGCGGCGAGGGTGGGATTTTGCGCCGCCTGGCAATCGAGCTGCATCAGCGGCGTGCAATCCGACTGGTGGGCGGCGGGCCCGGTGTTGGCATGCGGGCAATGTGCCATGCTGGCAGGCGTGTGCTGACAGGTGGGCATGGCCGCCACACAGGGCGCGGCCGCCATGGTCGACCACACCACGGCCAGGCCGAGCAGCAGCGCGCGCCCGAGACGGCGGCGGCGTTGCACGAACCAGTGGGAGATGAGCGTCATGGCGAAAGTGTAGTCAGGTTTGGCGATCCTGTGTATTGATCCAGATCATACCCGAAGGCGGTTAAAAAGGAAGTGTGAGGCCCGCCTGGGTGGCGGCGAGCAGGGTGCGGAAACGCTCCTGGATGTGCGCCAGGGCCGCGGCATCGTCACCCTCGAAGCGCAATACCAGCACCGGCGTGGTATTGGAGGCGCGCACCAGGCCGAAGCCGTTGTCGAAATCCACGCGCAGGCCGTCGATGGTGGACACGCGCGCATCGGGAAAGTTCGCACGCTGAATGAGTTTTTCCATAAAGGCGTAGTGCTCGCCCTCGGTGAATTGGATATTCAGTTCCGGCGTGTTGACGCTGTTCGGCAGGCTGTCGAACACTGCCTGCACCGGACGTGAGTCGCGCGCCAGCAGCTCCAGCAGACGTGCCGCCGTGTACAGGCCATCATCGAAACCGTACCAGCGCTCTTTGAAGAACACATGGCCGCTCATCTCGCCGGCCAGCAGGGCGCCGGACTCCTTGAGTTTCGCCTTGATAAAGGAATGCCCGGTCTTCCACATGGTGGCGCGACCGCCGGCGGCACGGATGGCGGCATCCACGCTGCGCGAACATTTCACGTCGTAGACGATTTCCCCGCCCGGGTTGCGCGACAGGACGTCGCGCGCATACAGAATCAGCTGCCGGTCCGGCCAGATGATGCTGCCGTCCGCTGCCACCACACCGAGGCGGTCGCCGTCGCCGTCGAAGGCCAGACCGATATCCACGCCGCCCTGTTGCACCGCCTGGATGAGATCGACGAGATTTTTTGGCTGGCTCGGGTCCGGGTGGTGGTTGGGAAAGCGACCATCGATGTCGCAGAACATTTCCGTGACGTCGCAGCCGAGACGACGCAGGAGTTCGGGTGCCATTTCGCCGGCGACACCGTTGCCGGCGTCGACAATGACGCGCATGCGGCGGGCGAGTTTCACGTCCGACGTGACGCGCTGCAGGTAGGCCTCGCGCACGTCGTCCTGTGCCAGCAGGCCTTGGCCGTGTGACAGGCGCCGGTCGACGATGCGCTGGCGCAGCGCCTGGATGGTGGCACCGGAGAGCGTCTCGCCTGCCAATACCATTTTCAGGCCGTTGTAGTCCGGCGGGTTATGGCTGCCGGTAACCATGACACCCGAGTGGCTGCCGAGATAATGGGTGGCGAAATACAGCACCGGCGTCGGAACGCAGCCGATGTCGATGACGTCGCAGCCGCTGGCATTGATGCCCGCAGCCAGGGCCGCCAGCAGTGACGGGCCGGACAGGCGTCCATCGCGCGCGACGATGATGGTCTGCACCTCGCGCGCGCGCGCCTCGCTGCCGATGGCGTGGCCGATGCGTTCGGTAATGGCGGGGGTGAGGGTCTTGCCGACGATACCGCGTATGTCATACGCCTTGAATATTTCCGCGGGCAGGTCGCCGGCTTTTTCGGTCGGCCTGAGAGTGGATGTGTTATGGGCCACGACGGGGATCCTTTGTATTGGTTCGTGTAGGGTCGAGGGCTATTTTAGCAAGCGCACGCAACTTAACATAGGGGAATTGCCGTGGCGGCAGGGTGGATAGGATGATCAGTTGGTGTGCTGCAGCCTTTTTTTCGCTACCGGCCGGGGGTTGGGATAGACGCGGGTGTTGTTGCGACCGTTTTCCTTGGCCTCGAGTAATGCCTGATCGGCGCGCCACAGGACGGCGTCGAATTTTTTATCGCCGCTGTGCATGACGCTCAAGCCCCCGGTCCAGCGCAGGGAGTGCACGATGCCCTTGGGCAGCGGGATGTGTCGCGGCAGGTCGCGACGCAGGCGTTCGACCAGGTCGCGTGCCTTATCCAGTCCGGTGTAGGTGTAAATGACGCAGAACTCATCGCCGCCGAGGCGCGCCAGGATATCGGTCTTGCGCACCACCTTGCGCATGGCATCGGCAAAACCGACGATCAGCGCATCGCCTACATCGTGTCCGTGTTCGTCGTTGACCCGCTTGAAGTGGTCGACATCGATGATGAGCACCGACGAAGGGCCGTTGACCTTCGCGTTGTTATACAAATCTTCCAACCGTTTCTCGAAGTGGCGGCGGTTGTTCAGTTGCGACAGGTGGTCGATCAACCCCATTTCCTTGAACTGGCGTTTTTCCTCCATCATTTCCGTGCCGGAACTGTGCAGAAAGCGGAAGATGCCGGTGAACTCGCGCAGCAGCATGGGATAGTCGACGCGGATATGGCCGTCATGGATGTCGTGAAACATGCGCACCAGGGACTCGATATCGTGCCGCACGTAGCGCACCGAGCGCACATACAGGTTGGTCGTGCTGGTGATGATCATCAGCATGGAGGCGATGATCAGCGCGATATACAGCAGGCGTGTCGTGTCGGTGGTTTTGTCCGCGGCCATGGCGGCTGGGGGGGAGGGCGCCAGTACGGGCATGACGCTGGAGTTGGTGGCGGCCGGGGCTGATGTGAAGTGCGTGCCGCTCGGGCCATCCGGCTGGACGATCGTGTCCACCACCAGGCCCCATACCCCATAGCCCAACAGGCACAGCGATACGCTGACCAGCAGCAGGTGCCTCAGGTAAATCCATTTGAGTGACTGAACCATAGTCGGCGGCGGTCCTTGTCGGCGAAGCCATTTAATGTGCAGTGCTCTGCCTAAGAGCCATCATTATGGTATGCCTTCAGATGAAGTTAGCAGTGGATTGGCTCATCGGCCAGTTTAGCCCGGGGTTTTCAGCGTTAAAGGTAAGAATCGCCGGATGTACGGGGAGGGCTTTTTAGGGATGGCCGGGGTGACGGAATACCCATGCAACAAGCGTAGGGTGGGCATCGCCCGTCAGGGGAAATCGGCCGAAGCTATGTGGTGGGCGATGCCCACCCTGCAACCCGGGGTTTTGAGCCAAGGAGATGTTTGATGGCAAACATAAGTTCCAGAAAGAGCGAAGCACTACGCTATGCGCCGTGGCGGGAATTATTGCCTGCCCGTGTGCCCAAAGCCGCCGGCACCGCGCCGGCTGACAGCAAATTCATCTACTACGTCGAACTCCACCTGTGCCACCGGAACAAATACCATCTGGGCGATACGCTCACCCGGCTCGATGGTGAAGGGGTCCTGGCCGCGATTCCAGCAGGACACCTGCAGCTGACCCTGATAATCGGAATCGATGAGACCCACTAGATTACCCAGCACGATGCCGTGCTTGTGGCCCAGCCCGGAGCGTGGCAGCAGCAGGGCGGCCAGGCCGGGATTGGCGATGTGGATGGCGATGCCCGTGGGGATCAGATGGGTAGCGCCCGGTGCGATGGTCAGGGCCTGATCGAGACAGGCACACAGATCCACGCCGGCGGAGCCGTCGGTGGCAAATTTGGGCAACGGAAATTTACTGCCGATGCGCGAGTCGAGAATTTTGAGTTGTATTTTTTGCATGGTACCTAGCGGCTATGTGTTGAATGAGCAGGCGTGCGAGTTGATGTTTGGATTGCAGCGGTAGTTCTTCGCTGCCGGCATGATCCACCAGTGTCAGGCGGTTGTCATCGGATTCAAAACCGCTGCCGGCCAGGCCCACTTGATTGGCCGCCACCAGGTCGAGTTTTTTGGCCACGAGTTTGGCGCGCGCCTGCGGCACGAGGTCGGTGGTCTCGGCGGCAAACCCCACGGTGAACGGCGCCGGCGAGCGGGCGGCGACGCTGGCCAGGATGTCCGGGTTGCGCACCAGGGTGAGGGTGAGGGTCTCCGCGGATTTCTTGATCTTCTCACCGGCCACTGCCTGCGCACGGTAATCGGCGACGGCGGCGACACCGATGAATATCTGGGTGTCGTGGAGCTGGGCTTGCACCGCTTCGAACATGTCACGGGCGCTGATGACGTCGATGGTGGTAACGCGTTCCGGCGGTGTCAGCGCCGTGGGTCCCGAAATCAGGGTGACCCGGGCGCCGGCCTCCGCCGCGGCCTCCGCCAGGGCATAGCCCATCTTGCCCGAGCTGCGGTTGGTGAGCATGCGTACCGGGTCGATGGCTTCCCAGGTGGGTCCGGCGGTGATGACCACCCGCACGCCGTCCAATAGACCCGTGTCGAAGAGGTTGGCGGTGAGGGTGACGAGTTCGTTCGGTTCCAGCATGCGCCCCGGTCCGGTTTCGCCGCAGGCCTGACTGCCTACCGCCGGGCCAAAGAGGGGTATGCCACGGTGGCGTAACAAGGCCAGATTGTCCTGGGTGGCGGGGTTTTCCCACATCTGCCGGTTCATGGCCGGGGCCACGGCCACGGGTGCGGCGGTGGCCAGGCACAGGGCGCTGAGCAGGTCTTCCGCGCGCCCCTCCGCCAAGCGCGCGCAGAAATTGGCGCTGGCCGGGGCCACCAGGATCGCATCGGCCCAGCGCGCCAGGGCGATATGCCCCATGCCGGATTCCGCCTCGGTATCCAGCAGATGCCGGTGTACCGGATGGCCACTCAAGGCCTGCAGGGTCAGGGGGGTGATGAATTCCGTGGCGGCCTGGGTCATGACCACCTGCACGTCGGCGCCGGCGTCCCGCAGGCGGCGCACGAGGTCCGCGCTCTTATATGCCGCAATGCCGCCGGTGACCCCCAGGAGCAGGCGTTTATTGGTCAATGTGCCCATGTGGTAGAGTTTACGTGGCCTTGTGGCTCCAACACAAATCTAGTGAACAGTGCCCTGCCTAAGAGCCATTATCATTGATTTTTCAGGTTACACGGAGGTGACCATGCCCATTACCGACTGGCCCCTGGCAGAGCGTCCACGGGAGAAACTCCTGGCGCGCGGGCCGGAGGTTTTATCCGATGCCGAACTGCTGGCGATCTTTCTGCGTACCGGGGTACCGGGCAAAACGGCGGTGGATCTGGCGCGCGAGCTGCTGGGGCGGTTCGGCGGCTTGCGCGAACTGCTGGCCGCGGAGCGCGCACTGTTCTGCGCCGCCCCCGGTTTGGGCGATGCTAAATACGCCCAACTGCAGGCCGTGCTGGAGATGGGTCGGCGGCATCTGGGGGAGGTGCTGCAGCGCGGTATCGCCTTGGAATCCCCGCTGCAGGCCAAGAGCTATCTGCTGGCGCGCTTGCGGGACAAGCCGCACGAG
>JAYSOL010000105.1:0-1907 GCA_043723045.1 Gammaproteobacteria bacterium
GGGTTATGCGAGTGGGTGGATGAATCCCATGCCGCATTACGCGCGGCAGGTTTTATTCAACGCTGGCTGACCGATGGTGTTTTACACGACGCGGCGGCGCAGGGCGCGCAAACTTATACCCAATCCTGACAGAAACAGAAGTTCGGAAATAAGCATTGCGCCGGAACCCGAGGCTTTGGCCGCGCCTGGGTCACTCGTTGCATCCACCGTGATTGCAATACTCTGAGCCGCACTCCCACCAGCACCGCTGCAACTGAGCATGTAGGTACCGCTGCTAGTCAAATCCGTGATCTCCTCCGTACCGTTGGCGGGCTTGGCCCCGGCCCACGCGCCGCTCGCGGTACAACTTATGGCGTCAGTGCTAGCCCATGTCAGTGTCAGCACGCTCTGCGGGCTCAGTGTCGTGGCAGGAGCGGCACTGAGAGACACCGTCGGCGCGGTCACGGAACCACTGCTGAATTTGTAAAAATACACATTTTCGGTCGTGCGATTTACCGCAATGAAAACATTCCTGCCGGGCACGTACTGGAAACGGCCGTAGGTGCCGCGCGCCTCGGCGACGGTGGGCGTGACGGTGTTGCTGCCCGCCGGGTTGATCCTGCTCCAGGCCCAGGTTCCCGTTTTCGGGTTAGGCGGTGGCGTGAGTGTGTAGACGGCGCTACCGCCGTTCCAGCCGACAAACAATTTGCTGGCGGAGTCGTAGACGAAGCCCGGCGCTTGCGCACTCTGAAGGGCTACGTCAGCCGCATTACCGCTGGTCGTCGCGGGTTTAAACGGGGCGCTGGTCGGGTTGTTGAGATCCCAGATCAGGATGCCGCTCTTGCCGCCCACCGTCACCAGCAGGCGCCGCACGGGATCGACCGCCGCCGTGGAGTAGTCTTCCAGGTAGTTGCTGACCCGCACCTGCCAGGTGTTGGCCACGGGGTCGTACTCGCGCAGGGTGCCGCTTAAGGTGTTGTGAAACCAGATATGGCCGGTGAAGGCATCGTAGGCCGCCACACTGCCGAAATAGCTGGAGTATCCCGCAGCGTCGGGAATCGAAGCGCGGGCGCTCCAGGTGTTGGTGACAAAGTCGAAGGCGTCTACCGCGCTTCCCGATCCGCCGCTCTGGCCATAGGTGGACCCGGCGCCCACCGCGATGAAGCGGTCTACGTTGGGTGCGTACACCAGCATGTTGTAGGTGTGCCGGGCGCTGGGTTTTAAGTCGGGGTAATACAGTGCGTTTTGCGACACGGTGGTGCTGGGCTCGGTCACGCGCGTCCACGCCATCGGGGTCTTGGTCAGGTCAAATGCGTAGAGCTCGTTGCCTGCGTAAGCATTGTGCCCTCCGCCCCAGACGATCAGGCGGTTGCGTATGGTGTCAAATGCCCCGCCGCTCCAAGAGTCCATCACCGCCCGATGGCCTTCTACTCCGGAGTAACTACAGCCGTTGCCAGGACAGGGGTTAAGCACGCTGAGGCAAGTAGAGCCATTGTCGCAATTGTTGGAGCCTGACGCTCGCGCTTCATACCACTCCCCCGGATTCAACTTGTCGAGATCGGCCCAAACCACCGACGACGAAAAAAACAGACACAAGAATGCGCTGGCTGCGTGAGTCAGCCGCACCCGTGTCGACCGGTTTTTTTGATTCGTTTTCATCGTTCTAAAACTCCTTAAGAACTGTGTAGCCCATATCGGCCCCTGCATGATGCACATGAGCCTGGGTACTGTTAGTTTGTGTGGCATGGATATCTGTTCCCGACGCGCCGTTGAAAAAGAATCAGTGCTACGATAGATTCACTGTCCGTCGTATTCACCGTAAGGAGATTATTATGTCGGCGCAAACTCGCCAAGAACGTCGTGCCGATTCACAAAAACAACTACAAACTTTGGTTTCCTCACGCACCAATACTTTATCGCTCTACAGC
>JAYSOL010000106.1:0-7701 GCA_043723045.1 Gammaproteobacteria bacterium
CAGCTGGGCAAAATTGGGTTCGGGCAATGGCCGGCGTTCGAACCAGCCCAGTTCACGCAGACGCGCGCGCAGCGCCAGCATCACGTAAAAGATCACGCCCACGCCCGCCAGGTGCTTACTGAGAAAACTGTCGCCCGGTTGATTGGGATTGACGATGGCATCGGCCTCGGGCAGCACGCTGCCCGGCAGATGATGATCCGTCACCAGGACCTGGATGCCCAAGGCGCGCGCCGCAGCCACCCCCTCCACACTGGAGATGCCGTTGTCCACGGTGACGATGAGATCCGGTTGCTGTTGTGCTGCGACCTGGACGATCTCCGGCGTCAATCCGTAGCCGTATTCAAAACGGTTCGGCACCACATAGCTCACCTTGGCCGCCCCCAGCAGGCGCAGGGCGCGCACCGCCAACGCGCAGCTGGTGGCGCCGTCGGCATCGAAGTCGGCGACGATGAGGATATGTTTGCCTTGCTCCAGCATCGTCACCAGCAGCGCGATCGCCGCCTCCATGCCCTTCAGGCGTGCAGGGGGTTCGAGGCGATCGAGGGTGTTTTGCAGCGCCGCAGCCGAGACCAGATGGCGCGCGGCGTACAGTCGCGCCAACACCGGGTGCAGATCCGCAGGAAAATCCGCCACTGCGGGGGCTGCCGCACGGCGTACTATTAATGTCGGCTCGGTGTGCATGACCGCCGGTTCACTGGTAGTGTCCGAGGGCACGACGCCGGCGCCACCAGCGCCCCAGGGTCTTGCGTGTGATATGAAAGCCGTGTCCGCGTTCGCTATACAGCGTGACACTGTCCAGATTGCCGGACTTGACCGCCGCCACCAGGGGCGCAATCCACTGTTGTTCCAACCGCATTAAAAATTCCTGCCATCGATCCACCTCCGCTGCCCGCACCAGTGTGGTGCCCGAGTCCATCACCAGGAGGTGCTGTCCGGCGGCGGCCTGCGCCAGCCAGTCGCTGGCGTCCGTGGGCAGTGCACCGTGTGCCCGCCCGGCCAATGACGCCAGACCCCGGCTCAGGACCTCATCACTCCACACATGGGTCCACGTCACCGTGGGTAACGTGGGCCGTTGTCCGCCACCCCAGAACCAGAGACTGTTGATGGGCACTTGCCCATGGGATTCCCGCTCCACATTCACGCCGGCGGTGTGCAATAAAATCTGGATCTCGTTCATCGCCACATGCCAGGCCTTGGCGTCTTTCCCTGTCGGCAGATAAGGATGGATATCGCGCCCCGCCACTCGCGCCAAGGGCGTGGTGTGCATCGCAGGCGGTGTGGCGAGGCGCAAATACCAGCGGTGCGCCACGGGCGCCTCCAGATGCCAGCCGTCCGCGGCAAACACCTGTAGTATTTCGTCCACCAGGGCACGTGCCTGCTCCAGGGTCAGCCCCAGGTCATCACCCGGCTGCAACAGGAGTCCGCCGCCCTGCGGCAGCAGACACACCGGATCGGCCCGCAACCACCAGGCGTCATCCACCTCGCCGCCATCCGCCACGCGCGTGACCGCCGCCACCGGCAGGTCGGCGCCGGCGGGTGGCGGCATGTCGAACAGACGGAAGATGGACGTTTCCAGCGACGGCGCACTGCCATCCGTTGTGTCACGGGAGGGTTCGGCCCGATCGGCCCGGGCCAGCAGGGTTTCCAACACCGGTGCCACACCCAACGTAGGGTGGGCAATGCCCACCCTACGTCCGGGGTTGTCATCGTCCGCCATGGATGCCTGCGCATCGCCGGAGGATTCCCCCACCGGACCCAGCAAACCAGGTATTAATAGACTGAAACGGCGCTCTGACGACACATTCACGGCCTTGACCAGGGGTACATGCCTCCAGGAAATACTGCCATATCGGATGATCGCGGGAACTATACGCTAATCTATTATTCAACTGTATATTGAATTCGCCACCCGTCGGAGAAAGGTCATGCACCAGAAGCCCCGCTCACTGATTCGGCACTCTATAGCACTACTGGGTCTGTTGTTGTGCCTGCCATTGGTAACCACGGCCGCGGAATCCACCGAGGAGGTGCAGCGCGCCACCCCCTTCGATATCCCCGCCTGGTTCAAGACATCCTTCCTGGATCTGAAGGAAGACGCGGCCCACGCCGCGACCGCCAACAAGCGCCTGCTGTTGTACATCGGTCAGGATGGCTGCCCTTACTGCCGCGAACTCATGCAGAATAATTTTTCCCAGAAACCCATCGTCGACTACACGCGCCAGCACTTCGATGTCCTGGCGATCAATATGTGGGGCGACGCGGAGGTCACAGACTTCACCGGCCGGCACCTGACGGAAAAGCAATTCGCCAAGCAACTCAAGGTCCAGTTCACCCCCACGCTGCTGTTTTTCGATGAACAGGGAAACGTCGCCCTGCGCCTCAACGGCTATCTCCCCCCACATCAATTCATGGCGGCGCTGCAGTTTGTCGCCGGACACAAGGAAAAAACCACCAGCTTCCGCGAGTACTACGCCAGTCTCGCACCCGCACCTGCCTCCGGCACACTGCACATGGCCCCCTATATGCTGCAGCCTCCCTATAAGCTGACACGCACCCCGGCCAGCAAACCCCTGCTGGTGCTGTTCGAGCAAAAAGTCTGTGGTGAGTGCGATATCTTGCACCAAAAGATACTCGTGCAGGAATCCAGCAAAGAGCTGCTGAAAAAACTCGACGTGGTGCTGCTGGATATGTGGAGCGCCACGCCCGTGGTGACACCCGATGGAAAAAACCGCACGGCCTCCGCCTGGGCGCGAGAGCTGGGGCTGGTGTATGCGCCCGGCGCGGTGCTGTTCGGGCCGGACGGCAGGGAGATCATCCGCATCGAAGGCATGCTCAAGGCCTTCCACGTGCAATCGGTAATGGACTATGCGGCGTCCGGTGCCTACCTGCGGCAACCGGAGTTTCAGCGTTATGTGGAAGAGCGCGCCGCTGCCTTGCGGGAAAAAGGTGTGGCGGTGGAATTATGGTGATGAATATCGAGCACTTCCCCCGCCGTCATCCGGGCGAACCCAACCACGGCATCAACCCGTCATATTGTCCAGAATGGCACGTTTCACGGCATCCAACTCAGCATCGATCTTGATGAGCGGCGTGGTGCTCTGTTTGATCGCCGTATCCGGATCTTTCAACCCGTGGCCGGTCAAGGTACAGACGATGCGGCTACCCGCGGGTATCTTGCCGTTTTTAACATCGCGCAGCGCACCGGCCAGGGAAATGGCCGACGCCGGTTCACAGAACACGCCTTCTTTATGCGCCAGAAGTTTCTGCGCCGCCAGGATCTCTTCGTCGGTGCAGGCATCAAACCAACCTTTGGATTCCTTCTGCACCTGCCACGCCTTGTCCCAGGACTGCGGATGGCCGATGCGGATGGCGGTGGCGATGGTCTCGGGATTGTCCACCATCTTACCCTGAATGAACGGCGCCGATCCGGCGGCCTGATAGCCGACCATGTGCGGGCGGTTGTTCACGATGCCGTGGTCGGCGTACTCGCTATATCCCATCCAGTGCGCGGTGATGTTGCCGGCGTTGCCCACGGGCAGGCAGTGGTAATCCGGCGAAGCACCCAGCTCCTCGACGATTTCGAAGGCCGCGGTCTTCTGGCCCTGCAGACGAAACGGGTTGATGGAGTTGACGATGGTCACCGGCGCCTCTGAGGCCACGTCCTTCACCAGCTGCATGCCGGCGTCGAAGTTGCCCTTGATCTGTATCACCACGGCGCCGTGGATCATGGCCTGCGCCAGCTTGCCGAGGGCGATCTTGCCATCGGGGATCAGCACAAAGCAGGCAATGCCGGCACGCGCCGCATAGGCCGCCGCGGAGGCGGAGGTATTGCCGGTGGAGGCGCAGATGATGGCGCGGCTGCCCGCTTCCACCGCCTTGGTGACCGCCATGGTCATGCCGCGGTCTTTGAACGAACCGGTGGGATTGAGGCCCTCGTACTTCACATAGATCTCGACCTTGTCTTGCAGATCGCGCGGGATGTTATTGAGGCGGATGAGCGGTGTGTTGCCCTCGCCCAGGCTGATGATGCGGGTATCGTCGTGCACCGGCAGACGATCACGGTAACGTTCGATGAGGCCGGTATAACGATGTCGAAATGGCATGGTCTATTTCCAGTCGCGGTTCAGGTGTTCCAGGCGGATGCGCATGACCTTGGCATTGATGGAGCTCAACGCCTCGATGCGCGCAATCGCCTCGTTCATGTTCTTTTCGATGATCCGATGGGTCAGCATGATGATCGGCACTTCATGTTCGCCCAACGCGGGCGCCTTTTGCAGCATGGCCTCGATGCTGATGCCGAGATCCGCCAGGATGCGTGTCACGTCCGCCAGCACACCGGGTTTGTCCTGCGCCTGCAGTCGCAGATAATACGCGGTCTCGACCTGCTCCATGGGCAGGATCGGCAGATCGGACAGCTGATCCGGCTGGAACGCCAGGTGCGGCACGCGGTTGTGCGGGTCGGCGGTGAGGGTGCGCACCACGTCTACAATGTCCGCCACCACCGCCGAGGCGGTCGGCTCGGCGCCGGCGCCGGCGCCGTAATAAAGACTCGGACCCACGGCATCGCCCTTCACCAGCACGGCGTTCATGACGCCATCCACATTGGCGATGAGGCGGCGCTCCGGGATCAGCGTCGGGTGCACGCGCAACTCGACACCGGCGTCGGTGCGGCGCGCCACGCCCAGGTGTTTGATGCGATAACCCAGCTGCTCGGCGTACTCCACATCCATGCGCGTGATGCGCGTGATGCCCTCGGTGTAGACCTTCTTGAACTGCAGCGGGATGCCAAAGGCAATGGCGGCCAGGATGGTGAGCTTGTGTGCGGCATCGATACCCTCCACGTCGAAGGTCGGATCGGTCTCGGCATAACCCAGGCGCTGCGCCTCCGCCAGCACATCGTCGAAGTCGCGGCCTTTGTCGCGCATCTCCGTGAGGATGAAATTGCCCGTGCCGTTGATGATGCCGGCGAGCCATTCGATGCGATTGCCCGCCAGACCTTCGCGCAGGGTCTTGATGATGGGTATGCCGCCGGCCACCGCCGCCTCGAACGCCACCATCACGCCTTGTTTCTGCGCCGCGGCGAAGATCTCGTTGCCGTGTACCGCGATCAGGGCCTTGTTGGCGGTGACCACGTGTTTGCCGTTGGCGATGGCGCGCAACACCAGTTCGCGTGCCGGCTCGTGGCCGCCGATCAGTTCCACCACCACATCGATGTCCGGATCGTTCACCACCGCGAACGGGTCGAGGGTGAGGCGGATACCCTCCATCGGGCAGTTGCGAGGTTTGATGATGTCGCGCGCCGACGCGTGCACGATGCGGATCTCGCGCCCGGCGCGGCGTGTGATCTCGCCGGCGTTGCGCGTCAGCACGTTGACCGTACCGGCACCGACGGTGCCGAGACCGAGCAGACCTATCTTGACAGGGTTCACTGGCTATACCTGGTTAAGTTTTTTTTCCGCACCGTGATCACGCCGCAGCATCTCTTTAATAGAGCGCACGGCCTGGCGGGTACGGTGTTCGTTCTCGATCAGACTGAAGCGCACATACTCGTCGCCGTATTCACCGAAACCGATGCCGGGCGATACCGCTACCTTCGCCTCGATCAGGAGTTTTTTGGTGAACTCGAGAGAACCGAGATGGCGGTACGGCTGCGGGATATGCGCCCACACGAACATGGTCGCCTTGGGGATATCCACCATCCACCCGGCGGCATGCAGGCCGTGACACAGCACATCGCGCCGGCTCTGATAGCGCTGACGGATCTCTTCGACACAGTCCTGCGGCCCTTCCAGGGCGAGTATCGACGCCACCTGGATGGGTGTGAAGGTGCCGTAGTCGAAATAGGATTTAAGCCGCGCGAGGGCGGCCACCAGGGTCGGGTTGCCGCACATGAAGCCCACGCGCCAACCGGGCATGTTGTAGCTCTTGGACAGGGTGAAGAACTCCACCGCGATGTCCTTGGCGCCCGGCACCTGTAATATGGACGGCGCCACATAGCCGTCGAACACGATATCCGCATAGGCGAGATCGTGCACCACCCAGATGCCATGCTCCTTGGCCACCGCCACCACCTTCTCGAAGAACTCCAGATCGACACACTGGGCGGTGGGATTGCCGGGGAAGTTCAGGATCAGCATCTTAGGTTTGGGCCAGGCGTTCTTGATGGCCTTTTCCAGCTCGGCAAAAAAATCACCGCCCGGCACCAGCGGTACGTGGCGGATATCGGCCCCGGCGATGACAAAGCCATAGGGATGGATGGGATAGCTGGGGTTGGGGACCAGCACGGCGTCGCCCTTGTCCATGGTCGCCAGGGCCAGATGAGCCAGGCCCTCCTTGGAGCCGATGGTGACGATGGCCTCCTTGTCCATGTCCAGGTCCACGTTATAACGGCGCTTATACCAGGTGCAGATGGCGCGGCGCAGGCGCGGTATGCCCTTGGAAACGGAGTAACGATGGGTATCGGGGCGTTGCGCCACCTCGCACATCTTGTCGACGATGTGTTGCGGGGTGGGCTCGTCCGGGTTGCCCATGCCGAAATCGATAATATCCTCACCCCGCTTGCGGGCCTGGGCCTTCAGCTCGTTGACGATATTAAAGACGTACGGTGGCAGACGCTCGATGCGGGAAAATTGGTCCGTTGGGTTCATGGGGTAGCCAGGCCGGGACATTACCGGCGGAGCAGAAATCCTTGTAATATATGCGTTTTCGAAAGACGGAAACATTACTGGCCGAAGGCCAGACTGTCAATGACGGCCACAACATTATATACCGTCCCGACCACTACCCGAAGGGGCCCGTAGTATGAAAATCCACCTGGAGACCGGCGCCGGCGCCAATATCATCCGCGCCTATGGGGTGGGCCAGATCACCGTCAATGACCAGACCTATGCCCGCAGCCTGGTGTTAATGCCGGACCGCATCCTCGATCCCTGGGGGCCCGCTCGCGTAGCCGAGCTGGGTCTCCAGGATTTCATGCAGATAGCGGAATTGCGCCCGGAGCTGGTGCTCCTGGGAACCGGATTGCGCCAGCGGTTTCCCGACCCGGCCATGACCCGCCCGCTCATCGAGGCGCGTATCGGTATGGAGGTCATGGATACGGCGGCGGCCTGCCGGACTTACAACATACTCATGGGGGAAGGCCGGCGTGTGGCGGCGGCGCTGATGATGATTGAAGGGTGAGGCCTAGTACTCCGTCCAATAAGTCTTTCCCTATGACCGTAAGCGCAGTGTGGTGCGCCCTGCGGTCTGGTACTTTATATCTGCCATCCGTCCATCCCTTACGCTCAAAACCCAGGGTCTCTTCTCCCCTCGGGAGAAGGACAGGATGAGGGGCGAGCCGAAGCCCACCCCCTCACCCTAACCCTCTCCCCCGAAGTGCGCGGGGGAGAGGGGACTTGTTCGGAGGTTCCCTGGTGATACGGAAAAACTTATTTGATGGAGTACTAGTGCAGGGTCGCCCGGCGCGCTGACGGCGCTACGCGCCCTTGCCTAACACGTCTTTTTCGATGTCTTCCAGACTGGTGTGACGCACGTCCTTGCCTTTGACCAGATAGATAACGTATTCGCAGATGTTGCTCGCGTGGTCGCCGATGCGCTCCAGGGCGCGCGCCGCCCAGATGACGTTGAGCATGCGCGTGATGGTGCGCGGGTCTTCCATCATGAAGGTGATCATCTGGCGCATCACGCCTTCGTACTCCTTGT
>JAYSOL010000107.1:0-3990 GCA_043723045.1 Gammaproteobacteria bacterium
GCATTGATGTCGCGCCGTTTCTTGCCCTAACGCGAAGTCCTGCGTCAGGTACTCTGAGGAATCTCGAAATAGGCCCGCCAGGACTCGAACCTGGGACCAAGGGATTATGAGTCCCCTGCTCTAACCAACTGAGCTACGGGCCCGTAGAGAGGGGGACCTTAATCCAGGAAGCTGCGCAGGTGGTCGGAGCGGCTCGGGTGACGCAGCTTGCGCAGGGCCTTGGCTTCGATCTGGCGTATGCGTTCACGCGTGACATCGAACTGCTTGCCGACTTCTTCCAAAGTATGGTCGGTGTTCATTTCGATACCGAAACGCATGCGCAGCACCTTGGCCTCGCGCGGCGTGAGCGTATTGAGGATCTCGGTGGTCGCGTTCTTGAGTCCCGCCAGGGTCGCCGCGTCGGTCGGCGCGGTGATGCTGGTGTCCTCGACGAAATCGCCGAGATGCGAATCCTCATCGTCGCCGATGGGCGTCTCCATGGAGATCGGTTCCTTGGCGATCTTGAGCACCTTGCGGATCTTGTCCTCGGGCATTTCCATGCGCACGGCGAGTTCTTCCGGCGTGGCCTCGCGGCCCATCTCCTGCAGCATCTGACGGCTGATGCGGTTCAGTTTGTTGATGGTCTCGATCATGTGCACCGGGATACGGATGGTGCGCGCCTGATCGGCGATGGAACGCGTGATGGCCTGACGGATCCACCAGGTGGCATAGGTCGAGAACTTGTAGCCACGACGGTATTCGAACTTGTCCACGGCCTTCATCAGGCCGATGTTGCCTTCCTGGATGAGATCGAGAAATTGCAGGCCACGGTTGGTGTACTTCTTGGCGATGGAGATCACCAGACGCAGGTTGGCCTCGACCATCTCCTTCTTCGCGCGACGCGCCTTGGCCTCGCCGATGGACATGCGGCGGTTGACTTCCTTCAGCTCGCCGACCGGCATGCCGACCCGCTCCTGCAGCATGGCCAGCTTGTTCTGCGCCGAGGTGAGGGTCTCGAGGTAGCGCTCGATCACCTCCGCGTTGCACTCGCCGGATTTCTGGATCTTCTTGATCCAGCGGGGATTCGCCTCGTGGCCGGGGAAGGACTTGATGAAAGACTTGCGCGGCAGGCGTGCCTTGCCGACGCAGATATCCATGATGACCTTTTCCTGCTCCCGCGCCAGATCCACCAGGGTGCGCACCTGCTCCACCAGACGGTTGATCTGCTTGGAGACAAACTTGATCTCGAGAAACTCCTCCGCCAGCTTGGCCTGGATCTTGTTCACCTCGGGACTGCCGAAACCCTTCTTCTCCAGGGTCTTGACCAGACTTCCCTGCAGCTTGCGGATACGGGCAAAGCGCGCCAGGGCCTCCTCGCGATCGGGACCGGTATCCTCCTCGGCCGTGGCGGCAGTATCGCTGTCGTCGTCGCTGTCGTCGTCCTTATCCTTGGCGTCGGCGGCATCCACGCGCACCACCTCGGGCGGCGGTGTGTCCGGGGCATTCGGGTCGATGAAATCCACCACCAGGTCGGTCAGGCGCATCTGGTCGGTCTCGACCATTTCCATCATGCGCAGCACTTCGGTCATGGTGGCCGGGCAACTGGCGATGGCCTCGATGCTTTGACGGATGCCGTCCTCGATGCGCTTGGCCAGCTCGATTTCGCCCTGGCGCGTCAGCAGCTCCACCGTTCCCATTTCGCGCATATACATGCGCACCGGGTCGGTGGTGCGGCCAAATTCGTTCTCCACGGCGGAAACCAGCACCTGCTCCGCCTCTTCCGCGACTTCTTCGTCGTCGGTGGTGGCGGTTTCGGTTTTGAGCAGCAGGGTGTCGGGATCCGGGGCCTGGTCGTACACCTCGATACCCATGTCGTTGATCATATTGATCACCGCCTCGATCTGATCGGTGTCGTGCACACCCTCAGGCAGGTGATCGTTGATATCCCGATAGGTCAGAAAGCCTTGCTCTTTGCCTTGAATAATTAGCTTTTTAAGCTGCAGACGTTGAGTTTCTTGATCCATTGCGCGCGGTGACCAGGTTCGATTAAGGGTAAAAAGTGTAATCAATCAGTATATAACAAATGGCGACGTGGCCAAAACATTTCAATCGGATGAATGTAAGCGGTTCAATGCCTGTTTCTCCACCAAAAGCCGGCGTAACTGGGTTTTTTCCGTGTCGTCCAGGCGCCCGGTGAGGCGCTCCTTCTGGGTCAGCATTTCCGTCTGCTGCTTGTTGATCTGGCGTCGGAGCTGCTGGAATAAGTCCAGAAATTCAGCCTCGACATCCTGCTGCAACATAGGGTGCTGCCATGCCGCCAATTTTGCCAAATGAGGTTGGTACTCACTATCGCGATAATGTTCGATAATGAAACCCGTCTTAAGTTCCGGCCTGGCCCGCAGCAAGGCCACTAAATCCGCCAGAAAATCGCCCCCCCGAATGGACAGGCCCTGCAAAAAATCAGACTCCGGCACGTGCTGGACCAGGTGCGGGTGTAATAGAAGCAGTGCCACCGCCGTCTGCATCAACGTGGGTACACCCTTAGCACTACGCTGGGCCACTGCCGGCCGTCGCACTGGACTGCGGGACGCTGCCTCCGTCAACGGCCGGCGGGCACCTTCCCCAGGGGCTATGAGGACGGACAGATTTTCCGCTGCAAGGTGGGTGATTTCCGCCAAACGATTCACCATCAACTGGCGCAAAATACCGGGGGGCAGGCTGGATAATAACGGACGGGCAAGCTCCACCAGCCGCGCCCGGCCATCCAGCCGGGTCAGATCCACCTGTTCGCTCAGGGTTTGGAACAGATAATCCGGCAGGGACCTACCCTGGGCGACCCGTGCGGAAAACCCTACACTCCCCTCCTTGCGCACCAGGGAGTCCGGATCCTCGCCCTCCGGCAGGAACAGGAAGCTGGCTTGGCGGCCTTCGGTCATCACCGGCAAGGCGTTTTCCAGGGCGCGCCACGCCGCCTCGCGTCCGGCCCGGTCGCCATCGAAACAAAACACCACCTCGGGGGTGAAACGAAACAGGCGCTCCAGATGGTCGCGGGTGGTGGCGGTTCCCAGGGTGGCGACGGCGTAATCAATGCCGAACTGGGCCAGGGCCACCACGTCCATATAACCTTCCACCACCAAGGCGCGCTGCTCCCGGCGCAGGGCGTCGCGCGCGCGGTACAGCCCGTACAGCTCCCGCCCCTTGTGGAACAGCGGGGTTTCGGGGGAATTCAGATATTTGGGCTCGCCCTTGCCCAATACCCGGCCGCCGAACCCGATGAGGCGCCCGCGGTAGTCGTGGATGGGAAATAGGATGCGCGAGCGAAAGCGGTCGTAGTAACCCCCGTTGTCCTTCTTCACCGCCAGGCCCGCCGTGACCATGGCCTGCTGGGTGGCGTCATCGGTGCCGATGGCGCGCAACAGGTTATCCCAACCGTCCGGGGCGAAACCGAGACCGAAATCGGCGGCGATGGTACCGGACAGGCCGCGGCCTTTCAGATAGTCCACCGCCGACTGCGCCGTGGGATGCTCGCGCAACTGGCGGCGGTAATAGCGATCGGCCTGCTGCAGCAAGTCGGAAAGAATCGCCAGTTCGTCTTTCGCCATGCCCGGCGTATACGCGCCACCCTGGTGCTCCCGCACCACGCTCACCCCGGCGCGGGCAGCAAGATCCTCCACCGCCTCGGGAAAACTCATGTGTTCGTACTCCATGAGAAACCCGATGGCGCTGCCGTGCACACCACAGCCGAAGCAATGGTAGAACTGTTTGTCCTGGCTGACGGTGAACGACGGGGTTTTTTCTTCGTGGAACGGGCAACAGGCCTTGTAGTCCTTGCCGGCCTTGCGCAGGGGTACGCGCGCATCGATGACATCCACGATGTCGACACGCGTCAGCAACTCATCGATGAATTTTTCGGGGATCCGGCCGGCCATGCGGGTATTCTAGCAGGGAGCGGGAAGGGAGTTGGGACGCAGGAATCGCGCCAGATTTGGATGCTTGGTTTATCTAGGAATG
>JAYSOL010000108.1:0-2669 GCA_043723045.1 Gammaproteobacteria bacterium
GGCCTGCCGATTACCCGCACGGTGGTCACCACCTGGGTCATTATGCTCATCCTTGCTGCCGTGTCCTGGGCGGGCACGCGCCGCCTGCGCCTTCAGCCCGGACCCTGGCAAACCGCGTTCGAAGGCGTGGTGATGTCCATGGAGAATGCAATACGCGCCGTATTGCCTGAGCACACCCGGCAAGTACTGCCGTTGATTGCCACCTTATGGATTTACATCCTGATCGCCAACCTGGCAAGTGTCATTCCGAATGTACGCGCGCCCACCAACGATTTATCGCAGACTGGGGCGCTGGCCCTGCTGGTTTTTCTGGCCGTGCCTGGCTATGGAATTCAGGCGCAAGGTTTGCGACGTTATCTGCGTCATTATCTCGCCCCAAATCCGCTGTTCCTGCCGTTTCATGTGCTGGGCGAAATCACCCGCACGGTTGCGCTGACCGTACGGCTGGCGGGGAATATCCTGAGTCTGGAGACTGCGGCGCTGCTGGTCCTGCTTGTGGCAGGTTTTCTGGCGCCCGTGCCGGTGCTGATGCTGCATATCGTGGAGGCAGTGGTTCAGGCCTACATCTTTGGCATGCTCGCGCTGATCTATGTGAGCGGTGCGATCCAGACACTACAAAGTAAACAATCGCAAACAGAGGGTTAACCCATGAACACAATGACCTGGTTCGCTATCGCTTCAACCGTCGCCGCTCTTCTAGCTGTCGCCATTGGCGTCATCGGCCCGGCCATCGCCATGGGCCGTGTCATCAGTCAGGCGCTGGACTCGATCGCGCGCCAGCCGGAGGCCGAGAAAACAATCACCCGCACCTTGTTCATCGGTCTGGCGATGATCGAATCGCTGGCGATCTACTTGTTAGTGGTGGTACTCATCGTGTTGTTCAGGAATCCATTACTCGAGTACCTGATCAAGCCGCCCGGCTAGCGTTATGCGTAAAAGAGGTTTCTTAGGTGAAAATTTAAAGGGAAAGCGCCATGCAATTCGACTGGACGACATTCGTTCTCGAAATTATCAACTTCCTGGTTCTTATCTGGGTGTTGCAACGGCTGCTCTATCGTCCGATCATGAATGTGATAGCCCAGCGCCACGCAATGATCGAAAAAACCGTTGCGGAGGCACAGGCGGCCGCAGCCAACGCCGCTGCGCTACGGCAACAATACGATGAGCGCATTGCGGCGTGGCAAAAGGAAAAGGCAAGCGCTCAGACCAAGCTCGTTGAGGAGATTGAGGCCAAACGGGCACAGCTGATAGCGGCCTTGCAGGTGGAACTGGCTGCCGAGCACGAGAAACATCGAACCCTGGAGAAGCAGCAAGAGGCGGTGCAACAGCGACAGAGGGAAAAGGATGCCTCGGCCGCTGCCGCCTGCTTCGCCGCCCGGCTGCTTGCGCGGCTGGCAGAACCCGCACTCGAAGCACACATCTGCACACTGGTACGAGAAGACCTCGAATTACTCCCCAACGTGCAGGTGCTGCGTGAGGCCCTGGGCAAGAAAGGCCTACTCGCGCACATCACCAGTGCCTTCCCTCTGGATGAGAACCAGCGCGAGGTTATAAGGGCAGCACTGAATGGACTTGCGGGTCTACCGGTATCCTGCCGATTCGAGCAGGATACGGACTTAATCGCGGGCTTGCTCATCAGCGTCGGCCCCTGGTTGCTGCGGGCCAATATACGCGACGATCTCAAGTTTTTCGCCGGGGATACGCACCATGCCACGGGATAAGTTTCACACCACCGCCCCTGCCGCTGGTCCGTATGGGTGGATTTCAGACTACCGCTTCGGTCTGCGCATGGAGGAGCAGGGGTACATCCTATCCATCGGCGATGGCATCGCCTGGGTGGAGGGGCTTCCCTCTGCCGCCATGGACGAACTCATCACCTTTGACGACAACAGCCGGGGGTTGGTTTTTCACCTCGACGCCGAGGTCATCGGCGTCATCCTACTCGACCCGGACGACCTTCTCACTGCGGGTAGCCCGGTCCGGCTCTCGGGCAAACGCCTCACGATACCGGTGGGCGATGCGCTGCTCGGACGTGTGATCGATCCGTTGGGCCGACCTCTCGACGGTGATCCGATCCCGGAGTGCAGCGAAGAACATCATCTGGACGTAAGCTCGCCGCCCATCGTGGCCCGCGAGTTCGTCAACAAACCGCTTTATACGGGCAACAAGATCATTGACACGTTGATACCCATCGGCAAGGGGCAACGCCAGTTGATCATCGGGGACAGCGGTGTCGGCAAAAGCGCGCTGGCTCTGGACACGGTGGTCAATCAGAAAAACCAGAACGTTCTGTGTGTCTATGTCCTCATCGGGCAGAAACGCTCAAGCGTCGTGGACACGATCGAAACGTTGCGCGCCACCGGCGCACTGGCATACACCACTGTTGTCGTGGCCGAAGCAACGGCCACGCCGGGACTGAAATACGTGGCGCCATTTGCCGGTTGTGCGGTGGCCGAGGGCTGGATGTGGCGCGGCCGGGATACGCTGGTAGTATATGACGATCTCACCACCCATGCACGCGCCTACCGCGAGCTGTCGCTGCTGCTGCGCCGCCCACCGGGGCGCGAGGCCTATCCCGCCGACATTTTCTATCTGCATTCGCGCTTGCTGGAACGTGCCACATGCCTGAAGTCCCTACATGGCGGCGGCAGCCAGACGGCCTTGCCTGT
>JAYSOL010000109.1:0-8003 GCA_043723045.1 Gammaproteobacteria bacterium
ACAAGGAGATAGCAAGCGCGCAGGAAATGCTCTCTGTCTATTTCGATGACAGCACAACGGACGAGGGCAAGACACTCGAACCGCTCATCGAGCTGCTCAAGCGCATGTCCGGCACTCTCGGTATGCTCAACATCGCCGTGCTCAAGGCCCTGGTGGACGAGCTGATCGAAGTCTGCCGCGGCATCGACCAGGGCCGCATCGAAAAGTCCGAGACGGTTTCCATGCCCATGGCCGGCGCGCTGCTTTTGATCGAAAGCAGCTCACGCGATTTCACCCGCATGGGCCGGGCGTGGAAGAAGCAGGTCGAGGATAGCATCGCCAGCCTGCGACGCCGGCATGCTCCCGATGCGTCGCTCCCGGTGGAAGGCATGGAAATCACCAGTGCCGCGTTAAGCGAGAACGAATTCAAGCAATTGCTCGCAGCCGTGGCCGGTGAGATCCGCGTCAATCTTGCTAAGGTGGAGGAGGCGCTGGAAACTTTTGCCGCCAACCTCGACAGCCTGACGCAGCTCGAATCGGTACCGGGATACCTCAATCAGATACAGGGTGCCTTGCAGATACTCGGGCAGGAGCCGGTGGCGGAGATGACCGCTGTCACCAATCAGACTGTGCAAGATGTGCTGGGCGGAATACTGGTCGCCGACAACAGGGTTCTGGATGCGCTGGCAGTGGCGGTTGGCACTATCGGCGCCTACATCGAGGGTCTGGAGCGCGACCGCACCAACCTCGACACATTGTTGAGCGTTGCCTGGCGCGAACTGGATTCGGCGCGCACCGGCCGGCCGTCGCCGGCGGGCGATCCGACGGCGCTGATCGCCGACATACGCCAGAAACTGAATCTGTGGCTGGAACATTCGCCCAATCATCAGGCCCTGAGCATCTTGCAGCAAGACCTGCGCGATATCGGATCGCTCGCCGGCCGGCAGTCTCTGGCGCGCCTGGAAAAAATCAGCAATGACATGAACACCCTGCTGGGCATGGTGGTGGCCGATCCCGAACAGCTCACCGAGGCAGTGCGCAGTACGTTAAAGCAATCGACGGAGATACTTGCCACCTTGGCGCAGGAACAGCTGCACGCCGAAACCACGCAGGAGATCGGGCCGGCAACGTCCCTACCGGCCTTTTCGATGGATGAGTTGGAACTACGCGCGCCGGAAGAAAGCATTGAACTTGCCGGGCCGGTGAAACAGCCGACAGAACAAGCGGCCGCCACGGATGACAACTTCGATGCGGAGATCATGGAGATCTTTGTTGAAGATGCGCGCGAAATGCTGCAGATCATCAACAAGAGGTTGCCGCAGTGGTGCGCCGATCCGGAAAACCGCGATGCATTGCTCGAAGTGCGGCGCGCCTTCCACACCCTCAAGGGAAGCGGACGCATGGTGGGCGCCAGCGCAGTCGCGGAACTTGCCTGGGCGTTTGAAAACATGCTCAATCGCATGCGCGAGGGCAAGATCTCTCATTCCCCGTCCATGTTCGAGCTGTTGCGCCAGGTGCAGGCAGTTCTGCCAGACATGGTGGCGCAGTTGGAAGGCGGCCCGGCTCCGCAGGTGGATATCGTCGCCCTGCAGAACAACGCCGATATCCTCAGTCGCGGTGGGGAAGTTGACGTGGTCGGCGGCGGGGCATTAGACGTACCGCAAGAGGAGACGTTCGATTTTGAGCTCGACGCGTCGCAGGAAATCGAGTCGATAGAACTGACCGCCATTCCCGCTCCGCCGGATGACGCGGAAACCTCTCCAGAAGAGGATGTGGATACGTCGCCGCAACAGGCGGGCCACAGCTTTGATCCAGTGTTGCTGCAGATCTTTTCCGGCGAGACCTATGGGCATCTCGCCATACTCTACAACGAAGCGATTTCCTTTATCGACTCCGGGCAGTCCTGCCGCATAACGGAGAATCTGCTGCGTGTCGCCCACACCCTGCAGGGGAGCGCGCGCGCTCTCGACCTGCAATTCATGGCCGAGTGTTGCGCCGAGATGGAGAAACTGTTTCAGGCGCACGAAGCCCGGCAACAGCCGTTAAGCGAAACAACGCTGACGCTGCTGCAGGAGGTGCATGCACGCACCACCGAGCTGATTGATGTATTGAACAGCAGCCATACCCCATCCGCAAGGCTGCAAACGGCTTTCCATAACCTGGCGCAAGAATTACACCGTGAGGCCGCGCTCCTGTCGACACACCAGGAGAAAGGCGGACACGACGCGGCGCCAGCGCCGGCAGCCGTCGTGCACGCATTCAAACCGAGTGCACATGCACCCGCGCAGCTTGAGGAAATCCGCGAGGATGTGGATCCGGAACTGCTCGAGATATTCATGGAGGAGGCGGTGGATATTCTCACCGCCATCGACGAAGCGCTGAAGCACTGGCGCGCCGACCGCAGCAACCAGCAGGCGCTGGAAGACCTGAAGCGATCGCTGCATACCTTAAAGGGCGGCGCACGCATGGCCGGCGCCATGACCATGGGCAACCTCGGCCACAACACCGAGACCCTGCTGAAGGAAGTGGAGGAGGGTCGCGTAACGAACGATTCCGGGCTGCTCGACCTGCTCGACGAGGTGCATGACGCCCTGGCCAATATGGTAGAGCAGATGCAGACTCAGCGGCCTGTGACCAGCGTCGCCGATTTGAATGCCAAGATCATGGCCAAGGCGCAGGGCTTGACGGTCGCTCCGCCAACGCCGGGTGCATCGCCCCGAGCGCCCAAGGCCCCGCCGCCCGCCGAGCCTGAGCCGGAGGCAATGTTGGCGCCGGCGGTCGACACCTATGCATACGACGAGGCTCCTCCCGAAGAATTGGTCGGGGAGGATGTTTATAACGGCGAGGAAGAGGCGCAGCAGCTGGTCGCGGTCGGCGCTGATGCCGCAGAAGACGACGCCAGCGGCGTCACAACAGTGGACGAGCAGGCGGATCGGCGTGCGGCGCGGGATGCGGTTGACGCCACCGCGGAGAGTAGCGAGCGCCGCGGCCAGATCCGTGTGCGCACCAGCCTGCTCAACAATCTGGTGAACTATGCCGGTGAGGTGAGTATTTCACGCTCGCGCATGCAGCAGCAGATATTTGGTTTCCGTGAGAACATGGCCGAGCTCAATCGCAACGTCACGCGTTTCCGCGATCAGATACGCGAACTCGAAATACACTCCGAGTCACAAATCTTGTTTCGTTCCGAAGAAAACCTGTCGACCTCGGTCGCCGAATTCGATCCGCTCGAATTCGACCGGTTCTCGCGCCTGCAGCAGCTGTCACGCGGGCTGGCGGAAAGCCTGCACGACCTTTACACCATACAGTCCAGCATGGACAACTTCGTGGGACAGGCGGAGACCGTGCTGCAGCAGCAGGCGCGCGTTAATACCGAATTGCAGGAAGGTCTCATGCGCACGCGCATGGTCAGTTTCTCCACGCAAACCGCGCGCCTGCGGCACATGGTGCGCCAGACCTCGCGCGAGTTGGGCAAGCAGGTCGAGCTCGAATTCAGCGGCAACGAGGTGGAAGTCGACCGCACGGTGCTCGAGCGCATGATAGGCCCGTTCGAACACATGATCCGCAACGCCATCGACCATGGAATCGAGAGCGAGGGCGTGCGCAAACGCCTCGGTAAGCCGCCCGCCGGTAAAATCAAAATCGCCACCAGCCATGAAGGCACGGAAATCGTCATTCGTTTCTCGGACGACGGTGCCGGTCTGGATATCGACGCCATTCGCCAGAAGGCGGTGGAGCGTGGCTTGATGGAGTCGGGCACGCTCCTGACGGACGAGGAAGTGATGCAGTTTATTCTCGTGGCGGGTTTTTCCACCGCCAAGACTGTGACGCATCTTTCCGGCCGCGGTGTCGGCATGGACGTGGTGCATACCGAGGTCAAGCAGCTTGGCGGCATCATCAACGTCGAGACGACCAGCGGTGCCGGCACCACCTTCACCGTGCGTCTGCCGCTGACATTGTCCATCACCCAGGCCTTGATGGTGCATGTCGGCGAACAGTTGTACGCGGTTCCACTGTCCGCCGTTATCAACCTGCTCGAAGTGCCGGTGGACAAGCTGAAAAATATTCATGTGGGCAAGAAACCGTTCCTCAATCACAACAATGAGGTCTACCCGTTCATGCAGCTGGCGCAGCGCCTCGGTACCACATCGCTGCCACGCACCGCGCGCAAAGTACCGGTGCTGCTGGCACGCAGTGGTTCGCGCCAGGTCGCGATTCAGATCGACGGCCTCGCGGGAACGCGCGAAGTGGTGGTGAAGTCTGTCGGCCCGCAGCTGAGTCATATCGAAGGGCTCGCGGGCGCCACCATACTGGGTGATGGCAGGGTCGTACTCATTCTCGATGTGCCCGGCCTGTGGATTACCGAAGACCGTATGCAGGTGACGGTGAAGAGGGAAGACAAGCCGCCGGAAAAAGCGCTGGATAAAACGCCGAAGCGGCCGGTGGTTATGGTGGTCGACGATTCGATCACCGTGCGCAAGGTCACGAGCCGTTATCTGTCGAAACACGCCATCGATGTCCTCGTCGCGAAAGATGGTCTCGACGCGATCGAGCAGTTGCGCGAGCACATCCCGGACGTGATGCTGGTGGATATCGAGATGCCGCGTATGGATGGCTATGAACTGACCAGCAACGTGCGCTCAGACCCGGGCTTGAAGCATATACCGATCATCATGATCACGTCGCGCGCCGGCAGCAAACATCGCGATCGTGCCATGCAGTTGGGCGTCAATCTCTATATGACCAAGCCCTATCAGGAAGAAGAACTGCTTAAGAACATCAACGCCATGCTGACGCGGACTGCCAAGCGATGATCCGCCATGCGCCGGTGTCATCGTCTTGTGCTGGGAGAAAATGAATGGCCGGGCCGGAACAATATCTGCGTGTCGCCTTCGCCGGCCTGGAGTTTCTCCTGCCGAGCAGCGCCAGCTTCGCCATCGAACAACGCGATGGTCTGATCGTCAACGACAGCGGCGCGGGATCCGCAGTCGCCTGGTGGGAGACCCGTGGCAAACGCCTGCCCGCTTATCATCTGGACGGGGAGCTCAACCCTGTGCGGAATGACAATTGGCAGCGCGCGGTGTTTCTGAATGCACAGCCCCAGCCCATCGGCCTGGCGGCGAATGAAATTCAGTTGCTGACGCGTGCCGATGTGCGTGTCGAGCCATTCCATCCCCTGGGCCAGGCGCCCACCCGCGGCGGCCAGCTGTTCACAGCGGCCTGGATACAGGGGGCTGAGGTCACGCTGGTATTCGAACCGCACGCCCTGGCCACCTATCTGCTGACTGCCGGGGGAGGCGCATGACGGAATCCACGCTACCCACGCTGCAGCCAGTACATGCCCTGGAGATCCCGATGCAGACGCTGTCCTTGCTGGTGCCGAGCGCCTGCATCGCCGAGGTCACCAGCGTCGTGCCGATAACGCCGCTCCCGCGCAGCCCCGCCTGGGTACTGGGTGTGATCGGCTGGCGATCCAGGCCGGTAACCATGATTTCCATGGAAGCGCTTATAAGCGGTGGCGCCGCGCCGGACGTGCAGGGTAAGAAAATGGTTATTCTGTATCCCCTGCCGGGACATGCGTCGATCGATTTCTTCGGCTTCCTGACGTCGGCCGAGCCGCAGTCGCATACCATCGACAGCGCCATGGCCGCCGAGAGTGCGGACCTGCCGGGCAATCCGTTTTTCGCCGCGGCCATCCGGCTCGAACGTGGCGTCGCGGGCATACCGGATTACGAAGCCCTCGGTCGGGTGCTGTATCCTAAATAATTCCTCGTCGTAGCAAGCCTTTTCTGTCGCACCCCTTCGTCGCGGACCAAGGTGGAGCAGCGTCGGCGGGGTTTTGTTGGGTTACGCCCTTTGGGCTAACCCAACCTACGAAAGCGCAAGGGATGCCATCAGTCATCGCGCGTGGCGTGTGTGATTCCTCCCCAGGCGGCGTCCGCCAGCTGCTCAATTTCCTCTTCGCCGATCACATACGGTGGCATGAAGTAGATCACGTCACCCAGCGGCCGCAGTAACGCCTGATGCGCGAGCGCGTGACGGTAGACCCGCCGCCCGCGCCGTTCCTGCGGTGGGTAGGCCAGGCGCGTCGATTTATTTTTTACCATTTCCAGCGCCACAATCATGCCGGTCTGACGCACCTCCGCCACATGCGGGTGGTCCGCGAAGCGTGCGCACGCGCGCTGCAGGTGCGCCGCCAGTGCGCGGTTTTGCTCAATGACCTTGTCTTGCTCGAAGATGTCGAGGGTGGCCAGGGCGGCGGCGCAGGCCAGCGGGTTGCCGGTGTAGCTGTGGGAATGCAGAAACGCCTTGTGGGTGGCGTATTCGGCATAAAACGCGGCATACACATCGTCCGTGGTGAGACACACGGAGAGCGGCAGATAGCCGCCGGTCAAACCCTTGCCGAGACACAGGAAGTCCGGCGTGATCGCTGCCTGCTCACAGGCGAACAGCGTGCCGGTGCGGCCGAAGCCCACCGCGACTTCATCGGCGATCAGGTGCACATGGTGTCGATCACAGGCCGTACGCAGCAGCGCGAGATAAACCGGATCGTACATGCGCATGCCACCGGCGCACTGCACCAGCGGCTCGACGATGACTGCACACACCGTGTCGGCGTGGCGCGCCAGGGCCGCTTGCATGGGCGCGAACATGCGCCGTGCATGCTCGGCAGGGGATACACCGGGTTCCCGCGTGTAGTTATCCGGAGAGGGTACGGTGATGCCCTCCAGCAACAACGGCGCATAGGTCTGTTTGTAGAGCGCCACGTCGCCGACCGCGAGGGCGCCCAGGGTTTCGCCATGGTAGCTGTTGGCCAGGCTGATGAAGCGCTGCTTCGCCGGCCGGCCGTGATTCTGCCAGTAGTGAAAACTCATCTTAAGGGCGACTTCCACCGCGGCCGAGCCGCTGTCGGCGTAAAAACAGCGGGTGAGTCCGGCGGGCGTCAATTCGACCAACCGTTCCGACAGCCGCACCACGGGTTCGTGGGTGAAGCCGGCGAGGATCACATGCTCAAGGTTTTCCATCTGCTGCGTAACGGCCGCATTGATGCGCGGGTTTGCGTGGCCGAAGAGGTTGACCCACCAGGAGCTGATGGCGTCGATATAACGATGGCCGTCGACGTCTTCCAGCCATACACCCTGGCCGCGGCGGATCGCAATGGGCGGAAAATCCTCGTGATCGTGCATCTGGGTGCAGGGGTGCCAGAGCACTTGCAGGTCCCGTTCGACGAGTGTGGGTTTGCGCATATGGCTAGTGTCGGACTTGGCGTAAGTGGTTGCAAGCGACCTGGTTTTTGGGTTGTTGCGAGGAGTCCGGTAGTCCGGTAGGTTGGGGTGAGCTTGCGAACCCCAACAGCCTTTAATACCCCCAATACTCCGCCAGGATGCGCGACTGCCCCGTGTAGATAGCAGCAGTGGCCGGCTCGAATTTTTCCATCCCCATGACACGCAGCATCTTACGGCCGGCGTCGTCCTTGTCCGCGTCGAGCAGCGCCTTGCGCAACGCCTCGCGCGCGTCCGTCGCCAGGTTGGGTCCCGCGGACAGGGCGATATTCGGGATGGGTTCCGTCAGCAGCACGACGCGCACTTCGGCGCCCTGGGCCTTCTGTTGGTTGACGAAGGGCGTGGGCAGGATCGCGGCCTGCACCTTGCCATCCAGCAGCATTTGCATGCCCTGTTCCAGGCTGTCGACTTCCATGGTGATGGGCTGGCGACTGGGGTTGGGGAAGAGTGCATTCAGGCGCGCGGCGCCGACGCTGGGGATGCCGAGGGTGGCGATACGCCGTCCCACCAGTTGCCCCGGATCAAACACTGCTTTTTTGCTGAGCATGACCAGGCTGTAGGTGACCATGTCGGGCGCCTTGACCAGCACGCTAAAACCCAGCTTCTGGACACGGTAATCGGTAAAGTGCGCCTCATCCAGTGCCAGGTCGTAAGCCTTGCCCTGATGTATTGTGTACCAATAGGAGAAGAAGCTGTCGTGCGTCAGCAGCACGCATTTTCTGCCCGTGACCTTGCCGAAGA
>JAYSOL010000110.1:0-5990 GCA_043723045.1 Gammaproteobacteria bacterium
GAATAGCGCAGATTGTTGAAGGCGCGATAGAAACGATGGGGCTTGCCCAGATGCATCGTGGACAGGGCCAGGGCAACCGTCTCCATCCCCAACAGGCCAAACAGCAGCGCTGAATGTATCCACCCATCACGCGCGGCCGTTAGCACCGGCAGGTCCAGTTGCGCCCCCAGGAACAACACCAGGAAGGCGCCGATCACCATTTGCGATACCAGGGTGAATACCACCAGGGGATCCTCTCGGGAACGCAGCTGGCGCAGGTTCCATTCACGTTTCTCGTTGTTGGCACGCACCTTGGTCTTGTACCGGCCGTCGCCATGGGCATCGCGCTCGTAGCGCAAGGGCATGGCGTCGGGGCGTGTCAGCTCCCGCGGCAGGGTGCGGGTCTGCTGGAAGCGGATATTCGGATGGGTGATACCCGGGTCGGGAAAACCGGGAATGGTGGTCTCCAGCTGATCGCGTTTGTCCGGCCGCGTCTCGATGATGCCGAAGTCCAGGGCGCCGGCGAGGCAGGCCGCGGCGCACGCCGGCTTCAGGCCGACCTCCAGACGATCCACGCACATATTGCATTTCTGCACGTGCCCGGCCACCGGGTCGAGCTGCGGTGCGTTGTACGGACACACCCAGGTGCAGTAGCCGCAGCCGAAGCAGATGTCCGGATCCTGCAGCACCGCGCCGTATTCGGCGAACTTGGTGTAGGCGCGCGTGGGACAACCCTTGAGGCACACCGGGTCGTCGCAGTGATTACACGCCATGGACAGATTGAGACGCTGGTAATCCGGCCAGGTGCCGCCCTCGACGTAGCCGACGGAACGGAACGCCAGGTGCGCCGGCAGGTCGTTCTTCTCGCTGCAGGCGGATTCGCAGGCGTGGCAGGCGATACAGTTATCGGCGTTGAAATAAAAGCCGTGCTGTTTGTGCCGGTTGGGGTTGGTGGCGACGGTGGCCTGGCCGTTGATCTGCAGGGCCTGGGTCGCGAGCGCGCTGCCGGCCTCCACCAGGGTGATGCGCTTGCCGTAACGGTTGTTCTCCGGCGCCAGCACGTTAGGGATGCGCGCGTAATCGGGTTGATCGGTATTTTTGTCTAGCATGTTAGGCCTGTTGAGCACATCCATGATCAGAACGCCCGCGCCGCGCGATTGCGCACCGCCGCGGCCTGGGGATCGGCCACCGGCTCGATGCGCACGGCATTTTGCTTGAACGCCGGCTGACGCGAGTGCGGGTCCAGCAGCCCGAGGGTCAGGCGGTTGACGCATTCGTGAAAGTGAAACGGGATGAAGACCATGTTGGGCGACACCCGCTGGGTCAGCTGCACCATGACCGTGGCATCGCCGCGGCGCGAGACCAGACGCGCATAACTCATATGAGCAATACCGAGTTCCCGCGCCGCATCCGGATTCATCTCCATGTACGGCGTCGGGCTGAACTTGTTGAGGTTGCCGATCTTGCCGGTGCGCGTGCGCGTATGGAAGTGTTCCACCACCCGCCCGCTATTGAGCCAGAAGGGGTAATCGCTGTCGGGGCGTTCGTTGTTGTCGACGAAGGGCAGTGGGATCAGTTTCGCGCGGCCGTCGGCATGCTGGAAGGTGCCGTCGGTGTAGAGACGCGGCGCACCGCTCGCCGCTCCCTCGGTGCAGGGCCACTGGATGCCGCGCTGCTGTTCCAGGCGCTCGTAGGTCATGCCGGAATAATCCAGCATGCGGCCACGGGACAGTTGCCGCAGCTCCCCGAACACCTCCTCGGCACTGTCCGGGAAACGCATTGTCTGTGCCGCTGGAAAGCGCTTGGCCATCTGATTGAATATCCACAGATCCGGTTTGGATTCGGCATAGGGCTTGACCACGTTGCGGATGAGATTGACGCGACGCTCGGTGTTGGTGAAACAGCCCTCCTTCTCGGCCCATACCCCCGCGGGAAAATACACGTGGCTGTATTCGTTGGTCTCTACATCCGCATAGGCGTCCTGCACCACCAGGAATTCCAGCTTCTCCAATGTTTTGCGGATACGCGCGCTGTTGGTCATGGAGGTCATGGGGTTGGTGGCGATGATCCATAGGCCCTTGATCTCGCCGGTCTCGATGGCGGGAAAGATATCCGTCTGGAACAGGCCGCGCTTCTTGGGAAAGAATTCCGGGTCGATGCCCCAGAAACGCGCGATGTCTTCCCGGTCCGTGGCCTTTTCCAGCGCCCGGTAGCCCGGCAGGCCGGAACACGACGACCACTCGCGCGTGCCCATGGCGTTGCACTGCCCGGTGATGGACAGGGAACTGCCGCCGGGTTTGCCGATGTTGCCGGTAATTAAATTCAGATTGTTGATACCCACCACGCCGTCGGAGCCGTGGGTGCTCTGGTTGATGCCCATGGTCCAGATGGTCATGGCGGCGGAGGCGCGCGCGTAGAGGCGCGCGACGTTGCGGATGGTGTCTTCGTCGATGCCGCAGAGGCGCGATGCGCTGACCGGATCGTACTGCTGCACCAATGCCGCGAATTCTTCATGGCCGTTGGTATGCGCCTGGATGTACTCCATGTCCGCCAGACCTTCCGCCAGGATCACATGCGCCAGACTGTTGAGCAGCACCAGGTCGGTACCCGGGGTGATGGGCAGGTGGATGTCCGCCATCTGCGCGAACATGGTGACGCGCGGGTCGACCACAATCACCGGGAAGCGGCGTTTTTCCAGCGCCTGTTTCAGGCGCCAGTAGATGATCGGATGCTGCTCCGGCAGATTGGAGCCGATGGCCAGCAGGCACTCGGTGTGCTCGAAGTCGTCGTAACAACCGGGCGGCCCGTCGCTGCCGAAGGAGCGTTTGTAGCCGGAGGCCGCCGAGGACATGCACAGCGTGGTGTTGCCGTCGTAGTTGTTGGTGCCGATCACGCCGCGCGCGAGTTTGCCGAGGGTATAAAATTCCTCGGTCATGATCTGCCCGGTGGAGACGATGGCGAAGGCGTCGCGCCCGTAGCTCTTCTGGATACGCTGGATCTCGCCCGCCGTCCGGTCCAAGGCCTGGTCCCAGGTGGACTCTTGGAAGGGCTGGTAGAATTTATCGCGCATCAGCGGCACGCGCCCGCGCCCGGGTGCCTCGAACAATTCGTGCTCGAAGATACCCTTGAGGCACAACTTGCCCCGGTTCACGTCCGCCGTGGCCACACCGCGGGTCGACACCGCCTTGCCCTGGGCGTTCAGACCGACCTCAATGGAACAGCCAGTGGAACAATAACCGCAAGTGGTGTATTTCCAATCCACTACGCCTTTGTCGGCGATCTTGACTGAGTTCTTGGTTCTGCGTCCGAACAGCATTAGCTGACTCCGTGGTGATTACCTGCCGCGCCTGTCGTTGAGTGTAGGGTGGGCATCGCCCACCTTAGGGGTCAACCACTGCCGTGCTGGTGGGCGATGCCCACCCTACGTCCGGGCGATGTTTTAGGTGTGATCGCCGTCCGCACAACCTTCGCCGGGCGTCAACGACAGAAACACCTTGCCGTTTTCCACACGCACCGGAAAACTCGCGGCACACCCCTCGTCCGGCGCCACCGCGACACCGGTGTCGAGATTGATCTTCCAGTCGTGCATGGGGCAAGCGACCTTCCGGCCGTGCACGATGCCCTGAGACAGCTGCCCACCCTTGTGCGGGCAGCGGTCACGCAGGGCGAACACCTCATCATCCACCGTGCGAAACACGGCGATATTGCCGTCTGCGGTGGTAATGACGCGTGCGCCTTGTTTGGGGATCTCTTCCAGTGCTCCAATTTCTATCCAGTCTGCTGCCTGTTTCTTCATCTTGATTGCCTGCATAGGTGGCTCCTGATCTGTCTTCAGCCGACACGCTTGAGCGGGACGTACTCGTGGGCGTCTACGCCTTCGGCGCGTGCGGCCCACGGATCGACCTGGGCGAATTTCTGGGAAAAGTAAAAACGTTCGGTCAGTTGTTTACGGCCGGCGGCATCTTCGACGATGTGCTGCTTTATGTAATCCAGTCCGACGCGCTCGATCCACGGTGCGGTGCGTTCCAGGTACCAGGCGTTTTCCCGGTAGAGCTGGATGAAGGCCGCGCAATAGTCCTGCACCTCGTCGGTGGTCTTCACGTGGCAGAGGAAGTCCGTGGCGCGCACCTTCACGCCGCCATTGCCGCCCACGTGCAGTTCCCAGCCGGAGTCCACGGCCACCACGCCGAAGTCCTTAATGGTCGCTTCCGCGCAGTTGCGCGGGCAACCGGACACGCCGATCTTGAATTTGTGCGGCATCCAGGCGCCCCAGGACATCTTTTCCAGCTGGATGCCCATGGCGGTGGAGTCCTGGGTGCCGAAGCGGCACCACTGGGAACCGACACAGGTCTTGACCGTGCGCAGGGCCTTGCCATAAGCATGCCCGGAGACAAAACCGGCGGCGGCCAGATCGCCCCAGATCGCCGGCAGGGTTTCCTTCTTCAGGCCCAACAGATCGATACGCTGACCGCCGGTGATGTGCACTGTGGGTACATCGTATTTCTCGGCGATCTCGGCGATGGCCCTGAGCTGCTTTGGTGTGGTCTCACCGCCCCAGATGCGCGGAATGACCGAATAGGTGCCGTCCTTCTGGATGTTGGCGTGCACGCGTTCGTTGATGAAGCGCGACTGGTTGTCGTCCACGTAGTCACCGGGCCAGGCGCACAGCAGATAGAAATTCAGCGCCGGGCGGCACTTGTTACAGCCGTCCGGGGTCTTCCATTCCAGGGCGCGCATCAGGGCCGGAATGGTCTTCAATTGTTTCTCGCGGATCGCCACACGCACCTCGTCGTGCGGGTGTTCGGTGCAGCCGCACATGGGCTTCTTCGCCGGCGACGACGAGTAGTCGCCGCCGAGGATGGAGGACAACAGGGATTCCACGAGACCCGTGCAGGAACCGCAGGAGCTGGAGGCCTTGGTGTGGGCACGCACCTCCTCCAGGGTGAAGAGTTTCTTCTCGGTGATGGCCTTGACGATGGTGCCCTTGCACACCCCGTTGCAGCCGCAGATTTCCGCGCTGTCGGACATGGCCATGACGGCGCTGGTGCCGCCATGGCCGGAGTCGCCCACGTGCGCCTGACCGAACAGCAGGTGATCGCGTATGCTGCTGATGTCGGTCTTGTCGCGCATCAGCTGCAGGTACCAGGAGCCGTCGATGGTGTCGCCGTAGGCGATGGCGCCCTGGATGTTTTTGTCCTTGATGACGAGTTTCTTATACACGCCGCGCGAAGCGTCGCGGAACACGATGTCCTCGGTGCCGGCGTCGCCGGTGAAATCCCCGGCGGAAAACAGATCGATGCCCGTGACCTTGAGTTTGGTCGAGGTGAGGGATGCAACGTAGCGCGCATAACCCAGCTCCGCCAGGTGATTGGCGCACACCTTGGCCTGCTCGAACAACGGCGCCACCAATCCGTATACCTCACCGCGGTGCTGCACGCATTCACCCACCGCATAGATACTCGGGTCGTAGGTCTGCAGGGTGTCGCTGACGACGATGCCGCGCTCGCAGTGTATACCGCTTTGCTTGGCCAGCTGGATATTCGGCCGGATGCCCACGGCCATGACCACGAGGTCGGCGGAGATTTCACGCCCGTCCTGGAACACCACGCCTTGCACCCGGCCCTTGCCGATGATCTCTTTGGTGCTGGCGCCGATCAAAAACTCGATGCCCCGTTCTTCCAGAGACTTCTGCAGCATCTTGCCGGCGACGCTGTCCAGCTGGCGTTCCATGAGGGTATCCACCAGATGCACCACCGTCACCTTCATGCCCTGCTTGAGCAGGCCGTTGGCCGCCTCCAGCCCGAGCAGGCCGCCGCCGATGACCACCGCATGCCGGTGTTCTTTGGCGGCGGCCAGCATGGTGTCGACGTCGTGGATGTCGCGAAACGCGATCACGCCGGGCAACTGATTGCCCGGCACGGGAATAATAAATGGTTGCGAGCCGGTGGCCAGCAATAGTCGATCGTAGTTGGCGGTGGTGCCGTCGCTGGCGATCACCTGCTTGCGCTTGC
>JAYSOL010000111.1:0-3834 GCA_043723045.1 Gammaproteobacteria bacterium
CGCCTTGCTGGCTGAAATCCAAGTGCTTGAGTACGCTCATGCCCAACAGCACCTCGTCGCCGTCCATGGACGGGCTGATGTGGGCTTTGACGTCGTGCATTTCTATTTCCCCCAACTGCAGACTGTCGAGGCGGGTGGCATAGGCCGTGGCCGTGCCGTTGGCGGTCTGGATGTGCATCGCCGGGCCACGGGTCAGCCCCAGGCGGCTGGCCAGACGACCGGGGACGGCGACGGCGGTGGCGCCGGTGTCCAGCATAAACTCCACGGTTTGACCATTGATGCGCCCGCTGGCGTGGTAGTGACCATAGCGGTTGCGCAGCAGCCGGACCTCCCGCGCCGCGTCACTCGTTACGCTGACCGGATGTTGATTGGGGTTGCGCGCCTTATCCAGCCAGCCGCTAAAGCCCCAGGTGATCAGACCCAGGGCCAACAGCCAGGCAACATATAACATGCCCTTGCCCAGTTTGGGTGCCGGCGCGGGTTGGGGGTCTTGCGGCATACGTTAAGGTCGGGTCCTGCTGGGTTGTCTAGTTTATAAAGTCGGACCGGCGCGCGCGCCGTCGTTGAAAAGTGTAATGGATTTGTCGCGGGCTGGCGATGCTGACTTGGCGTTTGGAGCAGGGACTAGGGTAGGCAAGGGCGATGTCGTCTGGCATGCCAGAGATGGGCCGGCTCCCGCCGCGCTATCGCGGCGGCGGGCGGTTATCTGCTACGCTTGCCCATCATGCGCCCCCCGTCCACCCCTACCGCTCCCTTGCCGGCACTGGCTACGCGCCGCGAAATATTCGCCTGGGCCATGTTCGACTTCGCCAACTCCGGTTATACCACGGTGGTGCTGACGGCGATCTTCAATGTGTATTTTGTCGGTGTCATCGCCGCTGCCCACGATTCCGGCACGGCGACATTTCTTTGGACACTGGCCATGGGCGTTACCAACATCCTGGTGCTGATCAGTGCGCCGGTGCTGGGGGCGATCGCCGACCACGGTGCGCACAAGAAACGTTTTCTCATCATTACCACCATCGGTTGCGTGGTGTTTACCGCGCTCCTCGGTACCCTCGGTGAGGGCGACATCGTGCCGGCCATGGTGCTGGTCATCTTCGCGAGCATTATGTTCGGCACCGGCGAGAATCTCATCGCGGCGTTTCTGCCGGAGATCGCCCGCCGGCAGGACATGGGGCGCATATCCGGCTATGGCTGGGCCCTGGGTTTCCTCGGCGGTCTGCTGGTGCTGGCGCTGTGTCTGGCCTATATCACCTGGGCCAAACAGGCCGGCCAGGTGGCCACCCAGTTCGTACCGGTCACGATGTGGATCACGGCGGCGGCCTTCGGACTGGCGGCCATCCCCACTTTTCTGTGGCTGCCGGAGCGTGCCGTGCCGCTGGCGATGCCACCGGGGCAGGGTTACGTGCGCATCGGCTTCACGCGCGTTCGCCATACACTGGCGCATGCGCGGCATTACCGCGACCTGTTTCGTTTCCTCTGGGCGCTGGCCATCTACTATTGCGGCATTTATACCGTCATCGTGCTGGCGGCGGTGTACGCCAAGGAGGTGATGGGTTTCAGTCAACAGGAGATCATTTTTCTGATCCTGGTGGTCAACGTGACCGCCGCTGCGGGCGCCCTGGTGTTCGGATTGCTCCAGGATCGCCTCGGGTCGGTGGCCACCTTGGCCTGCACCCTGGTTATCTGGATCGTGGCCCTGGTGCTGGCGTTTTTCGTCGAGAGCCGTGCGCTGTTCTGGCTCGTGGCCAATCTCGTCGGCCTGGCCCTGGGGGCGAGTCAGTCCGCCGGGCGCGCCCTGGTGGGACAGTTTTCGCCGCCGCAGCGCGCCGCCGAATTTTTTGGTTTGTGGGGGCTGGCGAGCAAGTTGGCGGCCGCCGTCGGCCCGCCGGTCTATGGGTTGATCGCCTATTTGAGCCATGGCAATCACCGCCTGGCGCTGTTGTCCACGGCGGGATTTTTTGTCGCCGGGTTGTTGCTGCTGGCGACCGTGAATGAGGCGCGCGGTCGGGCGGCGGCCTTGGTGGTGCATCGACCGCCGTCATGACCGCGCCTTGGCAAGTGGCTGGCGTAGCGCTGACGGTCGCGCTGGCGCTGGGGTGGTGGGGGCGCCGGCTGAAACACGCGGCGGACGCCGCGCGCATCGCCGATTGGGGTCGCGGGTGGCTCAATACCCTGGATGGTTTGAACCGCTTGTTCTGTCGCCGTTACCATCGGCTGCGGCTGCATCGTCTACGTCTGCCCAAGACCGGTGCCGCCCTGGTGGTGGCCAACCACGTTTCCGGTTTGGACCCGTTGCTGATGCTGGCGGTCAGCCCGCGGCCGCTGCGTTTTATCATCGCGCGCGAACAGTACGATCGCTGGTGGCTGCGCTGGCTGTTTCAGGCGGTCGGATGCATACCGGTGGAACGACGGGCCAGCGCCCACGCGGCCCTGTCCGCTGCGCGGCGCGCCTTGGCCGCCGGTGAGGTGGTGGCCCTGTTCCCCTTCGGCGGTATCCATCTGGAGCACGAGACGCCGGCGCGCCCGCGGCGTGGCATTGTGCACCTGGCCAAGGCCAGCGGCGCGCCGGTCTACGCCCTGCGGCTCACCGGCATACGCGGGCAGGGGCGTACGCTGAGTGCTGTGTTCGAACGCAGTCGCGCCAGGGTGACGCGCCATCCTGCACTATACTATGACGAGCGCAAACCGGACGCCTTGCAGAGCGAACTGACGGCGCGGTTGACGGGAAAAAGATTCTAAGAGTTCCTAACAAAAAGAAGTTAACCGCCAAGACGAGCTTAATGACGAGGGATTCCTGATGGTAGCGGCGGCACAATGGTTTATTGTCACCCTCGGCTGGGTCGGCGGCATCGTTATGCTGATCCTGGCGGTCATGTTCCTGCAGGACATCTTCCAGAAAAAACACTCGGTGCGGCGCAATTTTCCGGTCATCGGCCGGTTGCGCTACTTCCTCGAGCGCCAGGGCGAGTTCTTCCGCCAGTATTTTTTCGCCAGCGACCGGCAGGAGCTGCCGTTCAACCGCGCCACCCGCAGTTGGATTTACCGCATCGCCAAGGGTGCCGGCGATACCGTCGGCTTCGGTTCCACCAACGATCAGCGCGAACCGGGTTCCATTATCTTCGTCAACGCCGCCTACCCGGTGCTCGAAGAGGAGCGTGAGCCCACGCCGCCGCTGGTGATCGGTGAAGGCTATTGCGCCAAACCCTTCACGGCACGCTCCATTGTCAATATCAGCGGCATGAGTTATGGCGCCATCTCGGTGCCGGCGGTGCAGGCCCTGTCGCGCGGCGCGGCGCTCGCGGGTTGCTGGCTGAATACCGGCGAGGGCGGGTTGGCGCCCTATCACCGCGAGGGCGGCGGCGATGTGGTGATGCAGATCGGCACCGCCAAGTACGGCATCCGCGACCGCGATGGGCAGTTTTCGCCGCAACGCGCGCGCGAGCTGGGTGCTGCGGTGTGCGCCTTCGAGGTCAAGATGTCCCAGGGCGCCAAGCCCGGCAAGGGCGGCATCCTGCCGGCGGGCAAGGTGACCGCGGAGATCGCCGCCATCCGCGGCATCCCGGCCAATGTCGCCTCCATCAGTCCGAATCGTCACAGCGATATCGCCAACACCGAACAGCTGCTGGATTTCATCGCGCGCCTGCGCGAGCTGAGCGGGCGTCCGGTGGGTATCAAGACCGCGCTCGGCGGCGCGCAGTTCATGCACGAGCTGATCGAGGCGATCCTGCGGCGCGGTGTCGAACATGCACCGGACTTCATTGCCATCGACGGCGGCGAAGGTGGCAGCGGCGCCGCACCGCAGGCGCTCATCGACCACATGAGTCTGCC
>JAYSOL010000112.1:0-4649 GCA_043723045.1 Gammaproteobacteria bacterium
ATTGCGCAACGCCTGCTGCGTCAGCCAGGTGCCCGTGGGATTGTTGGGGTTGGCGATGAACACCAGCCGCGTACGCTCGCCCACGGCACGCAGCATGGCGTCGAGGTCATTGCCCCAGTCCCGTGCCGGGGTGATCACCGCGCGTCCGCCCACCGCCTGCGTCACAATGGGATATATCGCGAAGGCGTGGGCGGAAAAAATGACTTCATCCCCGGGATTGACGAATACACGCGCGGCAAACTCCAGGATATCGCTGGAGCCATTGCCCAGGGTGATCTGCGTGCTGGTCACGCCCAGGGTGTCGCACAGGGCGCGTTTGAGTTCAAAACCGCCGCCGTCCGGATAACGCACCAGATCCGGCAGTAAAGCCGTCAACGCCGCGAGGGCCTTGGGGCTGGGGCCTAAGGGATTTTCATTGGACGCCAGCTTAATGGCGTTGCGCACCCCATACTCACGCTCCAGCTCGGCGATGGGTTTCCCCGGTGGATAGGGGGTGATGCCGCGCACGCCGGCCACGGCGAGTTCGCGCAGGTCGATGGACATGATCAGAGCACCGCTTTCGGATAAGAGCCGAGCAGTTTCATAAAGGCCACCTCTTTCGTCAACTCGTCCAGCGCCTTGACCACACGCTCATCCTTGACGTGACCGTCGATGTCGAGAAAGAACACATATTCCCACAGGCCCTTGCGTGACGGCCGCGACTCGATACGCGTCATGTTGATCTGGTTGCGCGAAAATGGCGCGAGCAGCGCCGCCAGCGCGCCGGAACGGTTCTGCCCGGCCACCAGCAGGCTGGTCTTGTCGGCGCCGCTGGGCTGCGTCTCGAGGCGGCCGATCACCAGAAAGCGCGTGGTGTTGTCCGGCTCGTCCTCGATATTCTTCGCCAGGATATTCAGCTTATAAATGTCCGCCGCCGAGCTGCCGGCAATAGCGGCGAGCTTGACATCCTTGGAGGCCAGGCGGGCGGCCTCGGCGTTGCTGCTCACGGCGACGCGCGTAAGCTTGGGCAGATTGGCATCCAGCCATTCACGGCACTGCGCCAGCGACTGGCTGTGGGACACGATCTTTTTGATGGGCTTTAAGGATTTTCCCTTGCCCAGCAGATGGTGATGGATGCGCAGCTCCACCTCCCCGCAGATGCGCAGCGGCGAATTCACGAACATGTCGAGGGTGTGGTTGATGACGCCCTCGGTGGAGTTTTCGATGGGCACCACACCGAACTGGGCGGCGCCGGACTCGACCTCGCGGAACACCTCGTCGATGGCGTTGAGCGGCAGCGTGTGCACCGAATGGCCGAAATGTTTCAGCGCCGCCGCCTGGGTAAAGGTACCCTCCGGCCCGAGGAAGGCGATGCGCAGGGGCGACTCGAGGGCGAGGCAGGCGGACATGATCTCGCGGAACAGGCGCGCCATTTCCTCGCTCGACAACGGTCCCTGGTTGCGCTTGACCACGCGCCGCAGCACATCGACCTCGCGTTCCGGGCGGTAAAAGCTGCTGTGGTTGCCGGCGAGTTGCTTGGCGGCGGCGACTTCCTGGGCGCAGCGGGCGCGCTGGCTGATCAATTCCTGGATCTGCTGGTCCAGGGCATCGATACGCTCGCGCAGTTCGCGCAACCGTTGTTCTTCGCTGCTCATGCCGCCACCTGAGTCATTAGGAAACCTCTGAACCAAGTTCCCTCTCCCCCGTGCACTTCGGGGGAGAGGGAACGTAGCCTGATAGTTTTTGCCACTTGTTCAGCGGTTCCTTAGCCTGTCAGAGGATGCGCGCCATCATCACGCCGGGAATGGCCGCGATCTGGGCTCGCACCGTTTCGGGCAAGGGGCTGTCCACGTCCACCACGGTATAGGCCAGATCGCCACGCGAGCGATTGACCATGTCGTGGATATTCAACCCGGCCGCCGCCATGGCGCTGGAGATCTGCCCCAGCATATTCGGTACGTTGGCGTTGGCCACGATCAGGCGATAGGCGGACTCACGCGGCACCACCACGTCGGGAAAGTTCACCGCGTTGCGGATATTGCCGTTCTCGAGAAAGTCGCGCACCTGGTCGGCGACCATGATGGCGCAGTTGTCCTCCGCCTCAGCGGTGGAGGCGCCTAAGTGCGGCAGGGTGATGACACGCTCATGGTTCTTCAACAGGTTGCTGGGGAAATCGCAGATATAGCCGTAGACCTTACCGGCCTTGATGGCATCGGACACCGCCTGATCGTCGACGATGCCTTCGCGCGCGAAGTTCAGGATCACCACGCCATCCTTCATGATCTTCAGGCGCTCGGCATTGATCAGCTTGCGCGTCGCATCGATCAGGGGGACATGAAACGTGACAAAATCCACCTGGCGCAACAACTCCTCCGCGGTATCGGCCTTCTTCACGTCCGCCGACAACTGCCAGGCACCTTCCACCGTCAGACCCGGATCGAAGCCGATGACCTTCATGCCGAGGGAGATGGCGGCATTCGCCACCAGCCGCCCGATGGCGCCGAGGCCGATGACGCCGAGGGTGCGGCCCGGCAGTTCGTAGCCGGCGAAATTTTTCTTGCCCGCCTCCACGGCCTTGCTGATCTCGGCATCGCTGCCGGTGAGGCCGCGCGAGAACTCCCACGCTGGGCCGATGTGGCGGATCGCCAGCAGCATACCGGCGATCACCAACTCCTTTACTGCATTGGAGTTGGCGCCCGGCGCGTTGAACACCGGGATGCCGAGCTTGCTCATCTTGTCCACCGGGATGTTGTTAACGCCGGCGCCGGCGCGCCCCACCGCCTTGAGGCTCGCGGGGATGGCCATGTCGTGCATCTTGAAGGAACGCAACAGGATACCGTCCGGCGCTTTGATGTCGCCGCCAACTTGGAAGGTGGCCGGCAGGCGTGCCAGACCGTCGGCGGAAATGTTATTCAGCGTGAGAATTTTGTACACGGCTCAGCCCTGCTTGCGGTGAAAGTCTTGCATGTACTGGATGAGGGCATCGATACCCGCCTCCGGCATGGCGTTGTAGATGCTCGCTCGCATACCGCCGACGGAGCGATGGCCTTTCAACTGCAGCAGGCCGGCGGCCTTGGCGCCCTTGAGGAAGGGATCATCCAGCGCCGCGTCCTTCAGGGTGAACGGCACGTTCATCCAGGACCGGACGCTGCGTTCCACCGGGTTCTTGTAGAAACCGTTACTGCCGTCGATGGCGGCATACAGCTTGTCCGCCTTGCGTTTATTGATCTCGGCCATGCCCTTGAGGCCGCCACGCCCCTGCAGCCACTCGAACACCAGGCCGGCCATGTACCAGGCGTAGGTCGGCGGGGTGTTGTACATGGACTCGTTGTCCGCATGGATCTTGTAATCGAACATGGACGGCGTGCCGGCCACGGTCTGGCCGATGAGGTCGTCGCGCACGATGACGATGGTTAAGCCTGCGGGGCCGATGTTCTTCTGCGCACCGGCGTAGATCAGACCGAAGCGCGCCACATCGATGGGGCGCGACAGGATGGTGGACGACATGTCCGCCACCAGCGGTACCTTGCCGACGTCCGGAATCTCCTGAAACTCGACACCACCGATGGTCTCGTTGAGTATGTAGTGCACATAGGCCGCGTCCGCATCGAGCTTCCACTCGCTGCGCGGCGGCACGCTGCAGAACTTGGTGGACTCGGACGTCGCCGCCACATTGACGCTGCAGTATTTCTTCGCCTCGGAGATGGCCTTCTTCGACCACTCACCGGTATTGATATAATCGGCCTTGTTCTTGCCGCGCAACAGGTTCATCGGCACCATGGCAAACTGCGCCGAGGCGCCGCCCTGCAGGAACAGCACCTTGTAGTTGGCCGGAATACCCATGAGCGCGCGCAGGTCGGCCTCCGCCTTGGCGGCGATCTCCAGGAACTCCTTGCCGCGATGGCTCATCTCCATCACCGACATGCCGGAGCCGCACCAGTCGGTCAGCTCGGCGCGTGCCTTCTCCAACACCTCCAGCGGCAACACCGCCGGTCCTGCACTGAAATTGAATATTCTCGCCATCGCCTCGTACCTTGTATTATTGAACCCGCTTATTCGCCCGCCTCGTCGGCTACCGCCTCATCCGACTCGGCCACCTTCTCCACGCCCACCAGTTTCTCACCGTCACCCATTTCGATCAGGCGCACACCCTGGGTGTTGCGTCCCACCACCGACACTTCCTTGGCGCGCGTGCGGATCAGCGTGCCGCCGTCGGTGATCAGCATGACTTCGTCTTCGTCGGTCGTCAGGCACGCGGCCACCACCACGCCATTGCGCTCGGTGACCTGGATCGAGATGACGCCCTGCCCGCCGCGCTTGTGCTTCGGATAATCCGACAGCGGCGTGCGCTTGCCGTAACCGTTGGCGGTGGCGGTCAACACCGTGGTCAACTCGTCGGCCTTGCCTGCGATAATGACGGACACCACCGACTGACTCTCCTGTAACGTGATACCGCGCACACCGCGCGCCGCGCGCCCCATGGGACGCACGTCTTCCTCGCTGAAGCGGATGACCTTACCGGCGGTGGTGAAGAGCAGGATGTCGCTCACGCCATCGGTCACACCCACACCCACCAGCTGGTTGCCGTCCGCCAGTTCCACCGCGATGATGCCGCTGGAGCGCGGACGCGAGAACTCGCTCAAGGCGGTCTTTTTCACGGTGCCGTCGCT
>JAYSOL010000113.1:0-1695 GCA_043723045.1 Gammaproteobacteria bacterium
GTTAGTCCATGCGCTGTTCGGCCTTGTTCTGCTCACCAGTTGCAACAGCGGCAGCAATACCCCAACGACCGGGACGTTTGCCCCCGGCACCACACCACCCGGGGGTGGCGGTGAAATAGGTTCCGGCGGCGGGGCCACAGCGATCCGCATTGGTTATCAACACAGCGCGGGCTATACCCTCTCCGCGCCGCAAGTCGCGCTCAATGGCAGCGACATCGCGATCGTCGCGTGGCAGGAAGAGTATCAATCTAACAGCTCTGTATGGGTTAATGTGCTTACCACTAGCCGCTGGAATACCGCCACGGTCCTCGATACCCAAGACGCTATCGACCCGCATGTGGCGGTTGATCCCAACGGAAATGCCGTCGTGGTCTGGACCAAAAAAACAACGGTCAGCAATACGGTATGGGCACGACGCTACGTCGATGGGGCATGGTCATTGGCTACACGCATCAGCGCAGCACCGGTCACCGGCCTCTATGCGTTCTCGCCAGCAGTGGCGACCGCTACCAACGGCACGAGCATGGTGGTCTGGACCCAGGACGAGCCCCCGCCGGCCTCTACCCGCAGCATCTGGGCGGCGCGCTTCGACGGCAGCACCTGGAGCGCGCCCCCTGCACGCTTGAGCAGTGGTTTACGTAAGACGTACGAAGCGAGCGTAGCCGCAGACACCGCTGGGAACTTTATTGCCGTCTGGACCGAAGATACCAATGCCTACGATTCCAGCAAACCCGCGGGCAACGCGATACCCAATGTCTGGGCGCGGCGCTACAGCGCGGGCGGCGCGGGCGCATGGGGAACTGCCGCGATGATAGGCGACGCCGGCCTCACCACCAACGACGGCGCGTCAAGGCCGCGCATTTCCATGAATGGTGGCGGCGACGCGGCCGTGGCATGGGAACAGAGAAAAGGCGGGGTCGTGTCCATCGCCACCAATCTGTATCTCGCCGGTGCATGGGGCGCAACACCGGTCGTCGTCGATACCGCCACGACGCCGGCCTCCTGGCCGGCGATCGCCCTGGACAACACCGGCAAAGCCATCGCGGTATGGCAGCAGTCAGATGGCACGGCGGACAACGGCTGGGCCAGCCGTTATGACAGCGCCACCGGTTGGGGAAGCCCCGTGCGGCTTGGATCCCTGGGAATCGACGTGCAAAACCTGCGTATCGACATGGATGCTTCCGGCACCGCCCTCGTCATTTGGCAAGAGAATCCCCTCTCCCTGAACCCGGCGATCAAGGCGCGACGCTACCTGCCGGCTTCCGGTTGGCAGAGTGCAACCACCGTAAATATTACGGGCCAGGACCCGGCACTGGATCTCAATAACGACGGCAAGGCCTTGGTAGTGGCAAAGAGAGCGGTGAACAACGTCCTCGGCCCACTGACCGCGCCCTGGGCCCTGCTCTATCAGCCGTGAAGGTTAAACGAAACTGCCCGCCGCTGGCCATGGCGTCACCAGCCGGTGAGGGAAAACTTGCGGCGCGAACCTGCGCAGCTTGCTGGATGAATCCAACCAACAACCAGCCTGACATCGGCAGTCCCGCCATCTTGGCCAACAGACATGCATAGAGCTCCACTCGATCCGGGCATCGTCAGCGCCCTCGCTTCCGCCGTGTTGTTCGGCGCCAGCGTGCCCTTGGCCAAAATACTCACCGGGCAGATATCACCCGTGCTGTTGGCGGGCCTGCTGTATCT
>JAYSOL010000114.1:0-3136 GCA_043723045.1 Gammaproteobacteria bacterium
ATCGGCTCGGCCTTGATCGCCGGATTCGGCTCATAGCCCGGAATCACCGCTTTCGGAATCTCACGTTTGAGCAGGCGCTCGATGTCACGCAACAGCATATTCTCGTCCACGCACACCAACGACAACGCCTCACCCTCGTTGCCGGCGCGGCCGGTGCGGCCGATGCGGTGCACATAGTCCTCCGGCACATTGGGCAGCTCGAAGTTCACCACGTGGGGCAGCTGGTCGATGTCGAGACCGCGTGCGGCGATGTCCGTGGCCACCAGCACCCGCACCACGCCCTGCTTGAATTCCGCCAGCGCCCGGGTACGCGCACCCTGGCTCTTGTTGCCGTGGATGGCCGAGGCGTTGATGCCGTCTTTGTCCAATTGCTCGGCCAGGCGGTTGGCGCCGTGTTTGGTGCGGGTAAACACCAGCACCTGCTTCCAGTCGTTGGAACCGATGAGGAAGGACAACAGTTCGCGCTTGCGCTCGCGGTCTACGGGGTAGATCACCTGTGACACGAGTTCGGCGGTGGAATTGCGACGCGCCTCTTCGATCAGCACGGGCTTATTCAACAGGCCGTCGGCCAGCTGTTTGATCTCATCCGAGAACGTGGCGGAGAACAGCAGGTTCTGCCGGCCCTTGGGCAACAGCGCGAGCACCTTGCGGATATCGCGGATGAAACCCATGTCCAGCATGCGGTCGGCCTCGTCCAGCACCAGGATCTCAACGTGCGACAGGTCCAGCGTCTTCTGCCCGATATGGTCCAGCAGGCGCCCGGGTGTGGCCACCAGGATATCCACGCCGCGGCGCAGGGTGTCGATCTGCGGATTGATGCTGACGCCGCCGAAGACCACCGTAGATTTGAGCGGCAGGAATTTTCCATAGGAGCGCACGCTCTCCTCCACCTGGGCCGCCAGTTCGCGCGTCGGCGTCAGGATGAGGGCACGTATCGGGCGCCGGGCGCCGGGGGCGGATGGAGCGGACGCCGCGGAACTCAAACGCTGCAACAAGGGCAGGGTAAAGCCCGCGGTCTTGCCGGTACCGGTTTGCGCGCCCGCCAGGATGTCGCGACCCTCGAGGATGACGGGTATGGCCTTGAGCTGAATGGGGGTGGGCTCGCCATAGCCTTTTTCGGACACGGCACGGAGTAGTTCGGCCGAGAGGCCGAGGGTGGTAAATGGCATGCTGATAGAGCTCCTGGATGGCCTACCCGAAACACAGGGTCTTGGGCCGGTCTAGGCGCTACCTGATGGGGTTGAAAGTGTTCGAGGTTTATCACAAGGGATTACCGCGAAAGCATCGCGCGCAGACCGGAGTACGCCGCGATGGCCGCCACTATACCAGAAGTAACAACAAATACAGACTAATTCGCCGCGCAGCTGGCGCGACCGTATCACCGCAACCTAAGGCGGCGGGGGCGGGAAATCCAGGCCAATCCAGGAGGAATGCCCGACCCACGAATGTTCGCGTTTCCCCTGGGCGTGGGATACACTGGCCCTGGTTGCATAGGTTCAGGTCATTGACGAAGTCCCCTTCGGCATTTTTCCGCAGCACCTTCCATCGTCTGCAATCAACCAACAACATCTACAACACATAATTATTTTTTTGGAGGATCACACATGTCGACTGGTACCGTTAAGTGGTTCAACGAAGCCAAGGGTTTTGGCTTTATCACCCCGTCCGATGGCAGCGCCGATCTGTTCGTGCACTTCTCGGCCATCTCGGGCAACGGCTTCAAGACCTTAGCGGAAGGTCAGGCAGTCAGCTTCCAGGTGGAAAAAGGCCCCAAAGGCCTGCAGGCGACGCAGGTCGCCGCTGCCTGATCGGGCAACCCAGCCCCGCCACCCGTTGGCGGGGTTTTCCGCTTCTCCGCACTTCCTGCCTTACCTCAACCCAGCGAGGAACCGAATCTTGAAAAAAATGTTTATCGGTAACCTGCCCGAAGATGCCACCGAGGCCTCGGTCACCGCGCTGTTCTCCGCGTTCGGCACGGTGCGTTCCATCCGCCTGACCGCTGACGTGTTCTCGGGTAAATGCAAAGGTTTTGGCTTTATCGAAATGGAAGGCCACGAGGCGCGCGCCGCCATGGCCGGACTCGACGGCAAGACCGTTGGCAACAAACCGCTACGCGTTAAATTCGAAGACGATCGCGGCGCCCGCGGACGTGGCCGCCGCTAAAATGGCTATTTTTGTGCAGGCCTGCTTTCCCTAAAATGGCTATTTTTGTGCAGGCCTGCTTTCCCTAAACCGCCCGAGACCAGGCACCGCTAATGTGGCGTGCCCGCCCTAAGAGCCATAATCAGGCGACGCTGCCGAAGCCCTTATCCACAGCGCCCACCGGCGCCTCGAGCCCGGCCAGCCGGCAACCCTGCGCCACCGGTCCGCGCGGCAACAGCCGATACAGGTGCTTGATGCCACCCTCGGAATGAAATCTCTCCTCCAGGGCATCGTGCAACTCGCGCAGGTGTACCCCCGTGTCACTGTGTTTCGCCCAATAGGCGTGTAACGCGCGCACCACTTCCCAGCGTTCCTCGGTCATGGCCAACCCTTCCTGCTTCGCTACATGGCGTGCCGCGGCCGGGGTCCAACCGTCCGGAGCATAGGGAAAACTGGGGTCTTTGCGGGACTCACCTTGCGCCGCTTCCAATATGGATTCAATCAGACTCATGGCATTAACCCTCCGGTTTGTCGTCTTGACGTGTAGTATTCGGCATCACGTCTTGCAGGGAGTGCGGCGGCTTGCCGCCGCTTTAGCAAGAGCGGGAGCGAGCCCCCGCACTCCAGGTCAGTGTTTTCCCGGCGCCAACTTGACGCCGCGCCGTTCGTAAACAATGTAGGCCTGCAACGCCACCATTTTTGCATCATCCGCGGCGAGGTCCTTGCCCTCCAGGGGATTACGGATACACCAGTTGACCATCTCCCAGATGGGCACCACTTTGCCCAGCTGCTTCTGGAACTTCGGGTAAGTCTCCGGGTGGGTGTTGGCGGCGTTGGGATGACACTGGGCGCAGGCGACACCGTTGGTGCCCAAGGCCGGGTCGGTCCACAGCGAACGACCCTGCTTCACCACGTTCATGTATTGCCCTTCCCAGCGCTGCAGGTCGGTCTGGGTGAATTCATCGGCGACTGCCGGCAGCGCGCTGCAGAAGCC
>JAYSOL010000115.1:0-1974 GCA_043723045.1 Gammaproteobacteria bacterium
CAGCGTTTTGATGGCCTCCGCGGCATTCTGCATCACCATGCTTTCGGTGATCTCGATATCCAGGTAGTGCGGCGCCAGCCCGCTGTCGCGCAGCGCCTCACTCACGGTCTGAATCAGGTTCTTCTGCTGGAACTGGCGTGCCGACAGATTCACCGCGACCCGCAGGGGCGCAAACCCGGCATCCTGCCATGCCTTGTTCTGGGCACAGGCGGTGCGCAACACCCATTCGCCGATCGGCACGATCAGGCCGGTTTCCTCCGCCAGCGGGATGAAGTCCATGGGCGATACCAGGCCCTTGCCCGGCCGTTGCCAGCGCAGCAGCGATTCCATGGCGAAGATCTTGCCGCTCATTAGGTCCACCTGCGGCTGGTAATGCAGCACCAGTTCGTTGCGCTCGAGCGCGCGGCGCAGGGCAGTTTCCATGTCCAGACGCTGGTGCGTCTTGGTGTTCATCTCGACGGTATAGAACTGGTAGCCGTTGCGGCCCTGCTCCTTGGCCTTGTACATGGCGATGTCGGCGTTCTGCACCAATGCCTCCATCGTCTTGTCATCGAACGGGCAAATCGTGATGCCGATGCTGATGGTGATAAACAGTTCGTTGTCATCGATCAGAAAGGGCTGTCTGAAGGTGTCCAGGATTTTCTGCGCCACGCGTGCCACGTGATCGACGTGGGCGATGTCCGTGAGGACGAGGGTGAACTCATCGCCGCCGAGACGCGCGAGGGTGTCACTGCGGCGCACACAGGTGCTCAGGCGTTCCGCCACCTGTTTGAGCAAATGGTCGCCGACCTCATGACCGAGGGTGTCGTTGATCAGCTTGAAACGGTCCAGGTCCATGAACAGCAGGGCCACCAGGCGTTCGCGCCGATCGGCCTCGAGGATGGCATGGCGCAGGCGGTCGCTGAACAGGCTGCGGCTGGGCAGGCCGGTCAGGCTGTCGTGGTGCGCGAGGTGGTCGAGGCGGCTCTCAGCCTCCTTGCGCGCGCCGATGTCCTGCATGATGGCGACAAACACCGGCGGTTGCTCGGCGCGCGACAATTGCAGCCGTACCTCCACCGGGTAGAGGCTGCCGTCCTTGCGCCGGTGGTGTGTCTCGAACGTCACGAACTCCTGACTGCCGCAACGCAACGGCTCGATGATGTCCGCGAACTGCGCGGCGCTGATCTCCGGCTTCAGGTCGAGTGGGGTCAGTGCCTGCATTTCTTCCAAGGTATAACCGAGGTTGTGCAGTACGCCCTGGTTGGCCTGATCGAAACGCAGACTCTCGGCGTTAAACATGTAGATCTCGTTGGAGGAGTGATCGAGTATCCGCCCGAGGCGCGCGCTCTGGGCCTCGGCCTGTTTGCGCTCGGTGATGTCCTCGGAAATGCCCAGCAGATACAGCGGCTGGCCGAATTCATCCGCGATGGGGATTTTCTTGGTGTGCAGGATGCGTGTGCCCTGATGCCGGGTTTTTACAGACTCCTCGGGGATATCACGCAGCACACCGCTCGCCAGCACATCCCGGTCGCAGCCCGTGAAAAAATCCGCTTGTTCCTTGGGAAAAAAATCGTAATCGTTGTGGCCGAGCATTTCGTCGCGTGAATAGCCGAGGAGTTTTTCCGCCGCCCGGTTGAAGCGCACGAAGCGCAGGTCGCGGGCGTCTTTCACAAACACCACGTTGGGCAGATTTTCCACTACGGAGTTGAGAAAATTCTGCAGGCGCCAGTTTTCCTCCTCCGCATGCCGGTGCTTCAGCACCTGGGCCAGCGAGCCGGCATAGGCCTTGATGATCTGCTCGTCCTCGGCGGTGAACGGCTCGCCGTTGATTTTATCCGACAGGTACACGCGCCCGTGGGCCCGGCCTGCGTAGGAGATGGGTGCCGCCAGCAGGCTCTTCATCGGCGGGTGGTGGGGTGGGAAACCGGCGGACTGCGGATGCCGGCTGAGATCGTCGAGACGCAGGGACTGGTTTTCCTGGATGACGACACCCAG
>JAYSOL010000116.1:0-2091 GCA_043723045.1 Gammaproteobacteria bacterium
GCAGCAGGCGTGGTGTGATGCCGATCAGGCCCTGTCGCCGGAACAATTGCTGCAACTGATGCAAGAGTTGCGCGGTATCGCGCGTGTCATCGGACGTGATCTGTAAGCGGCGTGTCGACCGGCAGGCAACTCCGACGTTATATCTATGATTAAGCAACTAACCCTCATCGGTGTGGGCCTTATCGGCGGTTCGCTGGCGCGTGCCTTGCGCGCCGCGGGGCAGGTGCAGGAAGTGATCGGGTTTGGGCGCAATCTCGCTAATCTGCAACAGGCGGTGGATCTCGGCGTGATCGACCGCATCGAGACGTCCATGGCCCCGGCGGTGGGCGATGCCGATATGGTGGTGTTGGCCTCGCCGGTCGGTGCCATGGCCGGGTTGTTCAGCGAGATGGCACCCTATATTCTTGATAGAACTATCATCACCGACGTGGGTAGCGTCAAGGGCAGTATCGTCGACGCTGCGCGTGCTGCGCTCGGTGTGCGTTTTAGCAACTATGTCCCCGGCCATCCGCTAGCCGGTCGCGAAAAGAGCGGGGTCGCAGCCTCGGTGGTCGACCTGTTTCAGGGACAACGGGTGATTCTCACGCCGCTGGCGGAGACCGACGCATTTGCCTTGGCGGCAGTGGATAGCATGTGGCGCGCCGCCGGTGCCCAGACCATCACCATGCCGGTGACGGTGCACGACGAGATACTGGCCGCTACCAGCCATGTGCCGCATCTCTTGGCGTACCTGCTGGTCGACCTGCTGGCGCATGAGCCTGTGGAACGCCAGATGTTCGATTTCATCGGCAATGGTTTCCGCGACATGACGCGCATCGCCGCGAGCGATCCGGTCATGTGGCGTGATATCGGCTTGGCCAATCGCACGGCTATACTCCAGGCCCTGGGCGATTACCGCGCCGACCTCAATGCCCTGGTAGCGGCCCTGGAAAGCGGCGATGCCGGGTACTTGGAGGCCTTTTTTACCCGGGCGCGCCAGGCACGCCGTGGTATCGACCCGAAATAATGATTCTGGCAGAGCACCGCACATACGAATGGCTATAGCCTAGAAGGGAACCATGTCTTCCACCCGTATCAATTACCAGGTACAACCCGGCGGCACCCTGGCCGGGCATTTGCGCGTGCCCGGCGATAAATCCATTTCCCATCGTTGTGTGATGTTGGGTGCCCTGGCCCACGGAGTGACCGAGGTGACTGGTCTGTTGGAAGGCGAAGATGTGCTATCCACCCTAGCGGCGTTCCGTGCCATGGGCGTGCGCGCCGAAGGCCCCCACGAAGGCCGCTTAATCGTGCATGGGGCGGGTCTGCACGGACTTAAAAAACCTGCCGCCATGCTCGACATGGGCAACTCCGGTACCGCCATGCGTCTCATGGCCGGGATACTGGCCGGACAAACTTTCGACACCGAGCTCAGTGGCGATGATTCTTTGCGCAACCGCCCGATGGGGCGCGTTTCCACGCCCCTGGCTGCCATGGGCGCGGCCATACATACCGCCGCCGGCGGGCGTCCGCCCCTGCGCATTAGCGGCGGGCAGCTGCTACACGCCATCGACTATACGATGCCCATGGCCAGCGCCCAGGTGAAATCAGCGTTGTTGCTGGCGGGCCTCTATGCGGAGGGTGAAACCGTGGTCACGGAACCGGCACCTACGCGTGATCATACCGAACGCATGCTACGGGGATTTGGCTACGCCGTGGACACCACGGGCGCACGTATCCGGGTACGCGGCGGCGGTAGGTTGCAGGGATGTGTCATGGACGTGCCAGGAGATATTTCGTCGGCGGCCTTTTTTCTCGTGGGTGCGGTCATCACCCCGGGCGCGGAAGTGGTGCTGGAACACGTGGGCATCAATCCCACCCGCATCGGCGTGCTAAATATTCTTGAGCGCATGGGCGCCACGCTCGCGCTGCGCAACTGGCGCGAGGCCGGCGGCGAACCGGTGGCCGATATACACGTGCGCGGCGGGCGCCTGCACGGTATTGTCATTCCCACCGATCAGGTACCCCTGGCCATTGATGAATTTCCCGCGCTCTTTATTGCCGCCGCCTGTGCCGAGGGAGAGACGCTGCTCACTGGGGCGGAGGAATTGC
>JAYSOL010000117.1:0-3697 GCA_043723045.1 Gammaproteobacteria bacterium
TATTACAAGTACAGCGTCAACAACGGCCGGGGGCCGTGGTCCGCGCGCAGCAACCGTTTCCTCAGCATGAAAAACCGCATACACGACTGCACGATACGCTCCATGAACGGCACGCAGTTGCCGGACGACAGTTATGAACTGCTTTCCATGATCGAGTACATGAAATGGCTTGCCACGGGCATCAAAGTCCCCGGCGTCCCCCCGGCGGGGGGCCCGATCGTGGGCACGCCGATCTGGGACAAGCTGGGTAAGCACGGTGCCGGCAACGTCCCGGTCAGCGAGCTAACGCGCGCCGCGGATACGGTGGCCGGCAAGGCGGTGTACGAAGACAAATGCGCGGGGTGCCATGGCTACACCGGCGAAGGCATATGGGACCCGGCCGCCAAGAAATACATTTATCCGGCGGTCTGGGGACCCTATAGCTTCAACGACGGGGCCGGCATGTATCGCCTGCGTACCGCCGTCGGCTTTATTAAAGGCAATATGCCCTTCGGCTGGGCCAATCCCACGGACAGTTCCCATATGCTCACCGACGCCGAGGCCTGGGACGCGATGGCCTACGTGATATCCAATAACCGTCCGCAGTTCGCCGGCTCCCTGCAAGACTGGTTGTACTACCGGCCGACCGATTGCGCGCCGAACTGGTTGTTGAAAGTAACGCAATTGGACGCGGGCTACCCGAGCTATTACCCGCGCATCAAACCGGACGGTACCTTGACGGGCGACCTGAATTATCCGGCGAAGTACTCGCCCGAGCAACACAAGTACGGTCCGTGGCGGAATACGGGTCAGGACATGTTGGCGGAAATGCAGGCGATCCAAAACGCCTATCTGGCCAAGACCCCGCGTCCGGTCTTTCCGAATTGCGAGCCGTTTGAGTACCGACCGTAAGCGGGATATGGAAACACGGCACGCTGCGCGTATCACCGTAAGCTTGGGGCGGGGTTTTGTTGGGTTACGCCCTTCGGGCTAACCCAACGAAAGGAGGCCTTCCCCACCCTTACCCTCTTCCATTGACGGGGGAGTCTCGTAGGTCGGGTTAGCGTAGCGTAACCCGACATCTTTTTTATAGCGGACAGGGTGGGGCAGCATCGGCGCTTCCGCCGCGGAGGCGGGGTTTTGTTGGGTTACGCCCGAAGGGCGCAATCCAACCTACGAAAGGAGGCCTTCCCCTGACGCGAGAAAGACCGCCCGGCCGTGCCACCGCGGCCGGCCTTACTTGACGATATTAGTACCGTTGAAAATCTCGACGATCTCCCGCTGCAGACGCTGGGTGACGGCCTTGCGCTCGTTCGGCTGCAGGTCGTTCTCGGTATGACCGAAGAGGTAGGTGTTGAGGTTGAAGTCCTTCAGCATCAGCTTGGTGTGAAAAATATTTTCCTGCAGGATGTTCACGTCCATGGCCTGATAGCGGGTGAGCGTGGCCTTGTCGACGAAGTTCTGGATCGAGTTGATCTTATGGTCGATGTAGTGCTTCACGCCGCGCACGTCGCGGGTGAAGCCGCGCACCCGGTAGTCGGTGATGACGATGTCCGACTCGAAGCTGTGGATCAGATAGTTCAGCGCGCGCAACGGCGAAATCTTGCCGCAGGTGGACACGTCGATGTCGGCGCGGAAGGTACTGATGCCGTTGTCCGGGTGACTTTCCGGATAGGTGTGCACGGTGATATGGCTCTTGTCCAGGTGCGCCACCACCGCGTCCGGCAGCGGGCCGGGGGCTTCCGGATTGAGCGGTTCTTCGTTGATCGGCAGCTCGGAGATGAGCATGGTGACGCTGGCGCCCTCCGGATCGTAGTCCTGATGGGCGATATTGAGGATATTGGCGCCGATGATGCGCGACACCTCGGTGAGGATATCGGTCAGGCGCTCGGCGTTATACGCGTCGTCGATATACGAGATGTATTCCTTCTGCGCGCGCTCGCTCTGCGCGTAGCAGATATCGTAGATATTAAAGCTCAACGTCTTCGTGAGGTTGTTAAAACTCTCAAGCTTGAGTTTCTTGAGCGGTTGAATCAGATCGGCCAACGCGTGCACTCCAAATCGGTATAACTACATATCTAGATCAACGGCCCGGGCAATGCAATCACTGCCTCAAACCACGTTTTGCACCATGTGCACCGCCTGGCGGTAGGTATCGTCCTGCGCCAATTGTGTGCGGCTCACGGGGTGGCGTCCGTGCATGCGCACCAGGCGCAGATGCGACACCGGGTTGTCGTATTGCCCCAGCCGGTCGAGCACCTGCTCGGCGGCCGTCGGATCGTTACACACCAACACCATGTCGCAGCCGGCGGACAGCGCCGCCTGGGCGCGCTCCACCACACCACCCGCCACCTTGGCGCCCTCCATCGACAAATCGTCGCTGAAGATCACCCCTTGGAATCCCAGCCGGCGACGCAACATCTCCTGCAACCAGAATCGTGAAAAACCTGCCGGCTGGGCATCCACCCGCGGATAGATCACGTGGGCCGGCATTATAGCGGCAAGTCCAAAATGAATCATGCGTTCAAAGGGAAGAATATCTTCCGCCACAATATCAGCCAGTTCACGCTCGTCCACCGGGATGGCCACGTGGGAGTCCGCCTCCACCCCGCCGTGCCCGGGAAAATGCTTGCCGGTGGCGGCCATACCCGCACGCGCCATGCCGATCATGACGGAATGGCCGATATCCGCCACCACCTCCGGATCCGGGTGGAAGGACCGGTCGCCAATGACGCGGCTGATGCCCCGATTCAGGTCGAGCACCGGGGCAAAGCTGAAATCCACCCCCACGGCGCGCAATTCCCGAGCCATCAGCCAGCCACAGGCCTCCGCCAGGCGCTTGGCGCGCTTGCGGTTCTCGTTATAGTGCTCACCCAAGCGCGCCATGGGAGGCAGGCGGGTAAATCCCTCGCGAAAGCGCTGCACCCGCCCGCCCTCGTGGTCCACGGCCAGCAGCAGCTGTGGCTCACGCAAGGCATGGATCTCCGCCACCAGGGACTCCACCTGCTCCGGGGACTGGTAATTGCGCGTAAACAGGATGACGCCACCCACCAAGGGATGCCGCAGTCGCTCGCGCTCTTCGGCGCTGAGCGTGAGGCCCTGCACGTCCAGCATGACCGGTCCTAGAGACATGGCTGACTAATCCTCACCGATGATCTGCACGCGGGTGCCCACGGGCACCCGCTGGTACAGGTCTATGATGTCGCTATTGCGTATTTTGACGCAGCCGTGGGAACTCGGCACCCCCATGGGGTCCGTGTCCGGGCATCCATGGATGTAAATATAGCGCCGCATGGTGTCCACCTGACCAAGACGATTGCGGCCCGGCTCCAGGCCGCTCAACCACAGGATGCGGGTGAGTATCCAGTCGCGCTGCGGGTATTCCGCGCGCAGCGCCGGGGAGTAGACCTCCCCCGTGGGCCGCCGGCCCACCAGCACCGTGTCCGCCGGTAGACCGGCGCCGATTTTGGCGCGGATCACGTGCCATCCCCGTGGGGTCTGTTCGCTGCCGTTGCGTTCACCCACGCCATTCTTGCCCGTGGACACGGAGGTGCGCCACAGGACGCGCCCCTGGTCGTCCTGCAGGGTGAGGGTCTGGCTGGGAACATGGACCTGAATCATCATTGTGTCGATAGTGTAGCGTTTAGCGCTCTATAGAAGGTATGTTTGCCGTCAGCCGCTTCCCCTGAGTAGGGTGCGCCCTGCGCACCAATTTTGT
>JAYSOL010000118.1:0-2817 GCA_043723045.1 Gammaproteobacteria bacterium
CGCTGAATATCCGCGCCAAGGGCCACGAACATCGCATCCCCATCCTGTCGGCGCCGCCCCTGGCGCGCGCGCTGTTTCACAGCACCGAGCTCAACCAGGAAATCCCCGCGGGCTTGTATCTCGCGGTCGCCCAGGTGCTGGCCTATATCTACCAGTTGCGCAGCCGCGGCCAGCAGCCGGTGGGCGAACCGCTGGCTGATCTTCCGATTCCCGACGAACTCAAACGAGATTAATCATGGCGGCACAAACCAATGTACTGAATGTGAGCGACATGCTGCGCGGCGTCATGGGTGTGCCGCTGCTGATCGTCTTGATGCTGGCGATGATGATCGTGCCCTTGCCGCCGATCATGCTGGACATGCTCTTTACCTTCAACATCGCCCTGTCCCTGGTGGTGATACTGGTGGTGGTCTATACCCTGCGTCCCCTGGACTTCGCCGTGTTTCCCACGGTGTTGTTGCTCACCACCCTGCTGCGGCTGTCGTTGAACATCGCGTCCACCCGCGTGGTGCTGCTGGAGGGACATACCGGCACCGACGCCGCCGGCCAGGTGATCCACGCCTTCGGCGAATTCGTGGTGGGCGGCAACTACGCCGTCGGCATGGTGGTGTTCGCGATCCTGGTGATTATCAATTTTGTCGTGGTGACCAAGGGTGCCGGGCGCGTGTCGGAAGTCAGCGCGCGCTTCACCCTGGACGCCATGCCGGGCAAGCAGATGGCCATCGACGCCGATCTCAATGCCGGCCTGATCACCCAGGACGAGGCCAAGGTACGACGCAGCGACGTGGCGCGTGAAGCCGACTTTTATGGTTCCATGGACGGCGCCAGCAAGTTCGTGCGCGGCGACGCCGTCGCCGGCATCATGATAGTGTTCATCAACATACTCGGCGGCCTGGCCGTGGGCACGCTGCAGCACGACATGGCGTTTGGCGACGCCATGCGTATCTACACGCTGCTGACCATCGGCGACGGCCTGGTGGCGCAGATTCCGGCCCTGATCCTTTCCACCGCCGCGGCGATTATCGTGACGCGCGTCTCCAGTTCCCAGGACATGGGCAAACAGGTCATGTCGCAGTTGTTCGATAATCCGCGCGTGCTCGGTGTCACCGCCGGCGTGATCGGTGCCATGGGTCTGATACCCGGCATGCCCAATGTGGCGTTTCTCACCCTGGCCCTGGCCGCCGGCTCCGCCGCGTATTTTATCGCCCTGCGCAAACGCACAGCACTGCTCGCGCCGCTGCTGCCGCTGACCGTCGCCACGCCCACCAGCAGCGAACCGCGCGAGCTGGGTTGGGACGACGTGGTGCCCCTCGACACCCTGGGCTTAGAAGTGGGTTATCGGCTCATCCCGCTGGTGGACAAGGCCCAGGGCGGTCAACTCATGGCGCGCATCAAAGGCGTGCGCAAAAAACTCTCGCAGGAACTGGGCTTTCTCATCCCGGCGGTGCACATCCGCGACAACCTCGATCTGTCGCCCAACGCCTACCGCATCACCCTCCTGGGGGTGGCGGTGGGCGAGGCGGAGATCCATGCCGATCGGGAAATGGCCATCAATCCCGGGCGCGTGTTCGGCAGCCTGCCCGGTATCGCCGCGCGCGATCCGGCGTTTGGCCTGGAGGCGGTGTGGATAGAGCGCAGCCAGCGCGATCAGGCCCAGACCCTGGGCTACACCGTGGTGGATGCCAGCACCGTGGTGGCGACACACCTGAGCCATCTGTTGCAGACCCATGCACATGAAATGATCAGCCGCGAGGATGTGCAGCAGCTGCTGACCAATCTGGCCAAGACCGCGCCCAAGGTGGTGGAGGAGCTGACACCCAAAACCTTGTCCATGGGGGTGGTGCTCAAGGTATTACAGAATCTCCTGGAGGAGCGCATTCCCATCCGCGACCTGCGCAGTATTGCCGAAACCTTGGCGGTGCAGGGCGCGCAAAGTCAAGATCCTGCCACCCTCACGGCCCTGGTGCGGGTCGCCCTGGGCCGTTCAATTATTCAGCATATCAATGGGATAGCGTCGGAACTCCCGGTGATTACCCTCGACCCGTCCTTGGAACAGATATTGCAACAGTCGTTGCAGGTGGCGGGTGAAGGCGGCATGGGTTTCGAGCCGGGATTGATCGAACGCATGCGCAATGCCCTGGCGCAGAGCGCCCAGCGCCAGGAAGCGGCGGGGCAACCCGCGGTGGTGCTGGTGTCGGCAACCTTGCGGCCGTGGCTTGCGCGCTTTGTGCGGCACAGCATCCCCATGTTGCGGGTGCTCTCGTATAACGAGGTGCCGGACGACAAACAGATCCGCATGGTCGCCACGGTCGGTAAATAAGAGCCACTGTCGGTAGATTAAGAATTTATGACTGTTTGCACGCAGACAGGACACAACAGCGCTACGGCGACTGAACGGGCGAGGAACGACGGATGAAGATCAAACGCTTTTTTGCGCCGAATATACGCCAGGCCATTCGTATGGTGCGCGAGGAGCAGGGTCCCGACGCGGTGATACTTTCCAACAACAAGGTGGAAGGTGGCGTCGAGATCGTCATCGCCTTGGATTACGACGAAGAGTTGCTGCGTCACGCCGTCATGGATCAGGCCGCCCCTGTAAAGACCGGCGCGCCGGTCAAGAAGAATCCCCCCCACCCTTCGTCGCAGATCGTCTGGTCGCAGGATCCGGCGATGGTGCAGATGCGGCATGAAATGCATTCCCTGCGCGGTCTGCTCGAACAACAGCTGCCGGGTCTGGCCTGGGGTGAGTTGGCGCGCGCGCATCCGCTGCGCGCGCGACTGGTGTACAACCTCAAAGAGACGGGCTTAAGTCCGGTG
>JAYSOL010000119.1:0-7009 GCA_043723045.1 Gammaproteobacteria bacterium
TCCAGTTCGCGGTTGATGTGGATGCGCAATGCCTGAAACGTGCGCGTCGCGCGATGCTGGCCAGGTTCACGCGTCGGCACGGCCTGGGCCACGATATCCGCCAGCCGCTGGGTGGTGAGTATCGGAGCCCGAACACGCTCCATGCAGATGGCGCGCGCGACGCGCCGGGCAAAACGCTCTTCGCCGTATTCCTTCACCACGCGGGCGATGTCTTTTTCCTCGGCGTGCGCCAGCCACTCGGCCACCGACTCGCCGGAATCCGGGTCCATGCGCATGTCCAACGGGCCATCGAGACGGAAACTGAATCCGCGCTGCGCATCGTCGAGTTGCGGGGAGGACACACCGAGATCGAGAAGGATGCCGGCCACCTTCCCGCTTAAGCCACGATCGTCTATGGTTTGTGCCAGCATCGAAAACGGGCCTCGCACTATGGTGAATCGCGCATCATCGGCAAACTTTTTCCTCGCCACCTCCACGGCCTGCGGGTCCCTGTCCATCGCCAGCAGGCGGCCATCCGCCCCCAAGCGCTGCAGTATCGCGGCGGCGTGGCCACCGCGCCCGAAGGTGGCATCCACATAAATACCCTCTGGCCGCAGGTTGAGGGCACTCAACACCTCGTCCCGCAGTACCGGCCGGTGCTCGAACTCCTCCACCCCCGGCCTACAGCGACAACGAGCCGAGTTCCGGCGGCAGCTCACTGCCGTCGTCGACCGCGCCCAGCCATTCGGCACGCCGGGTGTTCCAGGTCGTCTCGTCCCAGATTTCAAACTTGTTGCCTTGTCCGATCATCACCACACCCTTGTCCAGCCCGGCGAACTCGCGCAACGGCGGTGGTACTAAGATGCGTCCATTGCCATCCAGTTCGCATTCGGTGGCGTGGCCGATGAGCAGGCGCTGCAGGCGCCGCGCCTGGGGATTGAAGCTGGGCAACTTGACCAGCTTGCGTTCGATCTCTTCCCAATTGGGCAGGGGGTAAAGCAACAGGCAGTGGTCGCGGTCCACGGTCACCACCATCTGGCCATTGCAATGCTGCGCCAAGGTCTCGCGATAGCGCGTGGGTATCGCCATGCGACCTTTGCTGTCCAGATTCAGTGTGTTGACGCCACGAAACATTTTTCCCCTCTATTCCCCGCTAAAAACCACAATTTCCCACAATTTCCCACTTAGTCAGACTATAGAGAGAGTGGCCAACCGCTGTCAAGCAAAAAACGCGGGTGGGTGGAAATTTCTCCTTTGAAAGACAGGGAGTTAGGCGAGCCAACGGATCGACAGGCGGCAAAATAGCGGGATGGGTGGAAAAACCGCTGGAACGGGGTAAAAAAAGAGGGGAAAATTGAGGAAAAATGCGTTTCTAAAACATCATATTAGCGTATTAACTTAAAGTAAGAAGAAAGGAGTCGGCCGATAAGCCGGGTTCTGTCGTGGACAGTCATTCATCTGGGACGCCCGTCACCGTGCGCCTCAAGCGACCTACCCGGGAACCGTGTGGGCCACACGTAAACGTTCCCCTATTTGGTCTTGCTCCAGGTGGGGTTTTCCCTGCCACGTCTGTTGCCAGACGCGCGGTGCGCTCTTACCGCACCATTTCACCCTTACCGGCACCCGACTTTCATCGGGTACGTAGGCGGTGTATTTTCTGTGGCACTTTCCATAGACTCGCGCCTCCCAGGTGTTACCTGGCACCCTGCCCTATGGAGCCCGGACTTTCCTCCATGCCCGAAGGCACAGCGACTGTCTAGCCGACTCCCGCACTTATTATACCGGCGTCCGTCGTTTTCGCGGCGCGTTTGAAAAAATATAAAGTAAGTACCTGCTTCGGGCCTGCACCGCCTGGGGTGGACGAGGATAGACTCACCCTTCGGACCCAGGCGGGGCAGCGCGCACCAGTTCCAGGGCGCGCTCATACAGCTGATTCTTTTTTTGTCCGGTAATCTGGGCGGCGAGGGCGGCGGCCTGGCGCACCGGCAGTTCCGCCAGCAGCAGGCGCAATATCCGTTCCGCCTCGGCGTCCCTTTCCTGTTCTTCCAGCGGGGCGCCGGCCAGCAGCACAACCATCTCGCCGCGTTGCTGGTCCGGGTCCGCGTTGACCCAGGCGCCCAAGTCTGCCAAGGATGCGGCCCGGATGGTCTCGAATTGTTTGGTCAACTCCCGCGCCACCACCGCCGGGCGTTCCGGGCCGAAAACCGCGGCCATATCCGCGAGGCTCTCCACAATGCGATGGCTGGATTCATAGAAGATCAGGGTGCGTGTCTCCGGTCGCAGACCCTCAAAGTAGCTGACACGGGCGGCATGTTTCACCGGCGGAAAGCCTTCGAAGATAAAACGATCCGTGGGCAGACCCGAGGCCGAAAGTGCCGCGATGGCGGCACACGCCCCGGGCACCGGCACCACCGTAATCCCCGCCCCTTGGGCCGCGCGCACCAGGTTGAAACCCGGGTCGCTCACCAGGGGCGTGCCGGCGTCACTGATCAGCGCCAACGACCGTCCGTCGCACAAATCCTGGATCAGGGTGGCGACCTTGGCGCGCTCATTGTGCTCGTGCAGCGCCGTCATGCGCGTCGTGATGGCGAAGTGCTGCAGCAGGCGCGCGCTGTGGCGCGTATCCTCGGCGGCGATCAGATCGACCAGGCTGAGAATACGCACGGCCCGGGGCGAGAGGTCCTCCAGGTTGCCGATGGGCGTCGCCACCACATAAAGTATCCCCGACTTGTTTGACACACACACCTCCACTTTACGATACTGTCGGCCCAGTCTATACGACCTACGGCATGAAACCGATCAACGTGCATAAACCCTTACGCCTGACGCTCCTCGCCGGCCTGCTGCTGCTGACGGCGTGCGCCGGCCCGCGCCCGACCGTCCAACCCTTACCGCCCGAAGCCGAACGACCGGTGACGGTGGAAGCCGCGGTCCAGGCGGAACAGGCCGGCGAATACGTGCTCGCCGCACGCGAATACGAACGCCTCGCCAAACTGACCAGCGCTCCGCAGAAACAGGACTTCGAGCTGAAGGCGATCGACGCCTTGATCAAGGCCGCCCAGGTAGGCGAAGCGCGCCAGAAGATCCTGTTGATCAATGTCGCCAACCTCGACCCCGCCTTCCTCGCACGCAAGCGCATCCTCGAAGCGCAGATCGTCGCCCTCGAAGGTCAGCCGGACCTCAGTCTGAAACTGCTGGCGCAGGCGGAAAAAACCCGCAACCTCAATCCGCTACAGCTGGCAGAGATCTACCGCGTGCGCGCCCAGGCGGAACTCACCCTGGAACGCCCGTGGAGTGCAGTAAAAAGCCTGATCGCGCGCGAGAAGTACATCGTCACCCCGGAGGATATCGCCCGCAACCAGCAGCAACTGTGGCACATCCTTGAAACCCAGAGCCGTGCCCAACTCAAGCTCCAGCGTGATGGCGCGCAGGATCCGGTGCTGAACGGCTGGTTGGATCTGGCCATCACGGTGCGGGAAAATTCTTACGGTACCCACCGCCTCGGCATCGCCGTGGAGGAATGGAAAAAAACCCATCTGCAGCACCCGGCCTCCGCCGCCTTTCTCCAGACCTTGGCGCGCCCGGTACCGAGTGTCATCGGCCGCATCGACCGCATCGCCCTGTTGCTGCCGCTGACCTCCGAATACGCCCAGGCGGCGGGGGCGGTGCGTGATGGCTTCATGGCCATGGACTCCAACAATGCCAATCCGGAGAAGCCCCTGGTCAAGGTCTACGACGTGGGCGCCGATCCGACGCAGATTGGGGGCTACTATGCCCAGGCAGTCCAGGACGGCGCGCAGCTGGTGGTCGGCCCGCTGGGGCTGGAGGCCATCGATCAGCTGGTCAAGCAAGGCCGCATGCAGACCCCGACGGTGTTGCTCGGCCCCACCACCCAGGACCTGGGCGACGCCGCGAAATACGTCTTCCAGTTTGGCCTGCCGCCGGAGCAGGAGGCGGCGCAGAGCGCGGAGCGCGCCTACCTGGACGGCTACCGGCACGCGGCGGTGCTGTATCCGGACACGCCCTGGGGCCAGCGTATGTCGGCGGCGTTCAACAACGCCTGGCAGCGTCTCGGTGGCATCCTGCTGACCGCCCAGGCATACCCGCCGGAACAGGGGGATTACTCGGAGACCATCAAGAATCTACTCAATATCACCCAGAGCGAGCAGCGCAAAGAAACACTGGAAGGCGCACTCAAGGCCAAACTCAAATTCGAAGCGCGGCCGCGGGAAGACGTGGACTTCATCTTTCTCGCGGCGGACGCCAAGCGCGCGCGCCTGATCAAACCGCAACTGAATTACAACCGCGCCATGCGCCTGCCGGTCTATGCCACCTCGCACGTCTTTACCGGCCAGGGCAACCCGGTCCTGGACGTGGACCTCGATGGCATCATGTTCGGTGATATGCCGTGGATGCTGGTGGGCGACGGCAAGGTGCAGGCCCTGCGCCAGACGCTGCAACACGACTGGCCGCACGCCCACAGCCAGTTGGACCGGCTCTACGCCCTCGGTGTGGACGCCTATGCCATCATTCCACAACTCAATCGCATCAGCGGCGAAAACTCCGTACACTTCAGCGGTGTCACCAGCGGCCTCAGCCTGGAGCGCGGCGGCCGCTTCCACCGCCAGCTGCTGTGGGCAAAATTCCGCAAAGGCGTGCCGCAACTATTGGATACTTTCTTCAAATACAAGGGACAGTTTGAAGTCGACGATGAGCGCCAAACCACCCAGCCACCTAAGGCAGGGACATGATGCCGAGCAGCAGGCCTGCGACCATCTGCAACGCCAGGGGCTGCGCCTGCTGGAACGCAATTATCGCAGTCGTTACGGTGAAATCGACCTGATCATGCGCCACGCCGATACGCTGGTGTTCGTCGAGGTGCGTTATCGTCAGTCCACCCGTTTCGGATCGCCCGCGGAAACGGTGGACGCGCGCAAGCAGGCCAAGATCCGCGCCACCGCCGAACGTTACCTGCAACAACACCCGCAGCGCGCCGGCGTGTCCTGCCGGTTCGACGTCGTGGCCATGTCGCCGGCCGGCGTCACGGACGGGGAGCATGCAGCGCGCTACACATTGAACTGGCTGCCGGACGCGTTTGGGATATGAACCCATGTTAGACAAGCTTACTTTCGACCAGGAGTAGAACTTATGCTGCCATCCGCCACGCTGACTCTCCGTCCGGCTAGCTTCCGGCGCCGCGTTTCCCTCGGCGTACTGCTGTTGCTGGCGCTGCTGCAGGGCTGCGCGCACGACCGGCGCACCATCGGCTCCATGGTGGACGATTCCGCCGTCGAACTCAAAGCCACGGGCCTACTGACCACCGATCCGACCTACAGGGATGCGCATGTCAACGTGACGAGTGTCAACGGCATACTGCTGCTGAGCGGCGAGGCGCCCACCGACGAGGTGCGTGGCAGCCTGCTCGCCAGCGTACGCAACATTCCCAGCATCCGGCGCATCGTGAACGAGGTGCGCGTCGCACCGCCAAGCACGTTTTCCCAACGCTCGCGCGACGCCTGGATTACCGGCAAGGTCAAGTCGCGCCTGATCGGCACCCGCGGTCTGCATGCCGCACGCGTCACGGTGGTCACGGAGAACACGTCGGTGTTTCTCATGGGCCTGGTCAGCCAGCAGGAAAGCGAACTGGCCACCAATGCCGCCACCCATGTGCGCGGCATAGAACGGGTGGTGAAACTTTTCGAATATGTCGACTAGGCTCCGCCAATGGCCGGCACCCGCGCCGGCCTGACATCATGCAAGCCCTGCCCCCGGACTTTATCCACGCCCTGCAGGCCGCCGTCGGTGCGTCCAACGTGCTCACCGAGCCGTCCGACTGCTGGACCTATGGCTACGACAATTCGCGCAAGCACCAGCTGCCCGACGTGGTGGTGTTCGTGACAATGCACGCCCAGGTCGCCGCCGTGGTACGCCTGTGTTACGAGTACGCCATCCCCGTGACCGCGCGCGGCCGCGGCACCGGCACCTGCGGTGGATCGGTGCCGGTGCGCGCCGGTGTGGTGCTGTCTCTCGAACGCATGGCGCGCATTGTGAAAATCGATCCGGCCAACCGCGTGCTGGTGACTGAGCCCGGCGTCACCAACCAGGCGGTGCAGGACGCCGCACGCGCCGTGGGATTCTTCTGGCCGCCTGACCCCACCAGCGCCGCGTTCTGTACCGTCGGCGGCAACCTGGGGCACAACGCCGCCGGACCGCGCGCGGTGAAGTACGGCACCACTCGGGAGAACGTACTCGGCTTGCGGGCGGTGACCGGCGCCGGCGACGAGATTCACACCGGCGTTTATACCACCAAGGGCGTAGTGGGCTACGACCTGACGCGCCTCATCATCGGCTCGGAAGGCACCCTCGCCATCGTCACCGAGGCGACCCTCAAGCTCACCCCGCTGCCCCAGACCCAACGCACCCTGCAGGCGACCTATGCCAGCATGACCGATGCCGCGGGCGCGGTGGCGCGCATCATGGCCCAGCCGGTCACCCCCTGTGCCCTCGAGTTCATCGATGCCGCCGCCATCGAAATGATCCGCGACTACTCGCCGGCCGCGCTACCGCAGGCCGCCGGCGCCCTGCTCATGATCGAGGTGGATGGTGCTGCGAGCAGCATGCCGAGTGCGGTACAGGCGGTGAGCGATGCGGCCTCCGGGCACGGACTGTTAGCGATCAAGGTCGCTCAGACACGCGCGGAGGCGGAGGCGCTGTGGGCCACGCGCAAGGCCCTGTCGCCGGCCTTGCGCACCATCGCCCCCAACAAACTCAACGAGGACGTGGTGGTGCCGGTGTCGCGCATCGCCGACCTGATCGACGGCCTCGGTGCGCTCAGCCGCGAGTATGCCATTCCCATCGTGAACTTCGGCCACGCGGGCAACGGCAACATCCACGTCAATCTGCTGTACGATGCTCAGGACCCGCGCCAAGCAGAGAACGCCCAACCCTGTCTCAGCCGCGTATTCGATCTGGTACTGGCCCTCGGTGGCACACTCTCGGGCGAACACGGTATCGGCCGCGAAAAACGTGA
>JAYSOL010000120.1:0-5542 GCA_043723045.1 Gammaproteobacteria bacterium
GCAAGCAATTCTATGACCGGCACGTTGAACGCCGCGGCCGCGGCCTTCTTCATCGCCTGCTGCCGGTTCTTGTTGTTCACCGCCTGGAAGAATTTTATTTCCGTCGGCTGTGCGCAGAATGTCTTGACCACGCGCTGACCTTCGATGGCCTCCTGCACCACGTGCGTGATTTCGCCCATGGACTGCTGGATCTGACGGCTGGCGCTGCGGAAGCGCCGGCTGACGATGCGCACCATGATGGCGATCACCGGCGCCAGCAGTATGAAGAACATGGTCAGCTCCCAGTTGCGGTAGAACATGAGCCCCAGGAGCACGACCAGCGATATGCTGTCCTTCACCACCGATGAAAACGCCTTGGTCGCGGCGTTCATCACCTGCTCCACGTCGTAGATCACCTTGGAGATCAGGATGCCGGAGGAATTGGTGTCGAAAAAACCGCTCGGCAGATGCACCAGGCGCGCGAACATGTCGCGGCGGATGTGCAGAATAACCATGCGCCCTATCCAGTTCATGCTGTAGTTGGCGATGAAGCCAAACACGCCGCGTGCGATAAAGATACCGACTATGAGCAGTGGGATATAACGGATGCTGGCGGCATCGTTCTTGACGAAGCCGCCATCGATCATCGGCTTCATCAGCCAGGCGAATCCGCCTTCCGTCGCCGAGGTGATCGCCATGCCCAGTATGGAGACCAGGAACGCCCATTTATACGGCCAGGTGTAGGTCATCAGCCTGCGGTACATCTGGATACTGGATGCCTGCTGTGGGTCGCCGCTCATCGGGCCGGGCCTTGATCGTCGGCCTGCTGGGTGGCAAACGTCAGATGATTGAATCCGAGTCGCCGCGCCGCATCCATCACCCGTATCACCGCTTCGTGCGGTGTCTTGCGATCGGCGCTGACCACCACCACCGGGTCCTTGCGCCGGCCGGCGGCCTGCCCCATGGCCTGTACCAGCTGCTCCGTGGTGCCGGCCAGCAATTGACGGTTGTTGATGAAATACTGACCTTGTGCGTCGATGGCCACGCGCACGCTCACGTCCTCGATATTGGCCGGGCCGCCGGCCTCCGGCAGCTGCAGGCGCAGCTGTGACTGGCTGGAAAAACTCGTGGTCACGAGCAGGAAGATCAACGTCATCAGCAACACGTCGATCAAGGGGATAAGATTAATCTCGGGTTCTTCCCGGCGACTTTCGCGGAACTTCATGAGAATGCCGGCCTCAGCCCTTTTCCCGCTGACCTTGGAGGATTTCGATCAGCTTGACGGCCTCCTGCTCCATGTCCACCAGCAAACCGTCCACGCGCGCGCGGAAGTAGCGGTAGAACATGAGACTGGGGATGGCCACAGCCAGTCCGGCGGCGGTGGCGACGAGCGCCTGGGAAATACCCGAGGCCACGATAGACGGGTCACCCAACCCGTGGCTGCCGATGCCGCCGAACATCTGGATCATGCCAAGCACCGTGCCGAGCAGCCCCAGGAAGGGCGAGATGGCGGCGATGGTGCCCAGGGAGTTGAGATAGCGTTCCAGCTCCGGCACCACATGGCGGCCGGCGTCTTCCACCGCTTCTTTAATGATGTCCCGCGGGTGCTGGCGATTGACCAGACCTGCCGCCAACACCCGTCCCATGGGCGAGCCTTCGCGCAATAACAAAAGCTGCTGGGCGTCGAACTGCTTGTGCTCCAGCAGTTGCTGAACCTGGGCCAGCAATTCGGCGGGGATGACGAACTTCGTTTGCAGTGTCCAGAGGCGCTCACCGATGATGGCCAGGGCTGCAATGGAGCACAGGATCAAGGGCACCATGACCCAGCCACCGGCTTTTACTAATTCGAACACGTCTTGTCTACCTTGGGGTCGGGGGAGTTGGGAATCGGATGATTCGGCGTCGGGTGATTCAAAGTGTGCCTAATCTATCAGACACGCGGCCGGGCATAAAGCCTGGATCGACTCAATCGCTGAACCAGTAGCGCCGGTGATCCTGACGATAGGTCGAGACCACCCTGCCCTCCGGCCCGAAATGGATCTCCACCGCCCCGTGCCGCGGGGAATCGTACAGGCGTCCGGTGAGCCGTTCATAGCGCGCCAGCACCGTCGGGTGCGGGTGGTGGTAGCGGTTACGATAACCCACGGGAAACAACACGATTTGCGGCTGGACCCGGGCAAGAAAATCCGCCGTGGACGAGGTCTTGCTGCCATGATGGGGGGCCACCAGCACATCCGCCCGTAGCCCCTCGGCGCGCGTTTCGACCAACACGGCCTCCGTCGCATGTTCGATATCCCCCGGCAAGAGCAGGCTGCCATAGGGGCCCTGGATGTGCAGCACACAACTGCTGTCATTGTGTTGCCGTCCGAGGTCCGTCGGGTGGATCAGGGCAAATCGCACCCCGTCCCAGGTCCATTCCTGGGGCGCAATGCAGGCCTCCGCACCCTCCAGGCGCTGCGGTACGCTGCTCAGCACCTTGTCCACGGGGACCTCCTCCCGCAGGGACGCCGCACCGCCAATGTGATCGTTGTCCCCGTGGCTCACCACCAATCTATCCACCTGCCCCACCCCCACCTGACGCAGGTAGGGCACCACCACCGCCCGCCCGGCATCAAACTGCGGGCTGAATCGGGGGCCGGTGTCATACACCAGGGTGTGGTGTCGAGTGCGGACTACCGTGGCCAGTCCCTGGCCCACGTCCAACAGGGCGAACTCCACCACGCCCACCGCCAGTGGCGGCGGGCGTGCCAGGAACATCGGCAGCAACCAGACCGCCCCGAGCCATCGCCCCGGCCAACCCCGGGGCGCCAACAACACCAACACCCCCATCGCCGCCGCACCCAGGGTCCAGGGCAAAGGCGCGTGCTGGGTCCACACCGAATGCGGCAGGTCGGCCAGCGCCTGTAGCACGTGCCACAACCCTGCCAGCGTCCCGGCAGCGGCCTGGAATAGCCAGGGAGCCAGCAGTTGCGGCGCCAGCGCCAGCGCCAGGACGCCGACCAGGGTGAGGGGAACCACGATCAGATCGATCACGGGTATGGCGATGAGATTCGCCAGGGGCGAGCTCAGGCTGGCCTGTTGAAACAGCGCCAGCAGCACCGGCGCGAGCCCCAAGGTCACGGCCCATTGGATGCGGCTCCATTCGCGCAAGCGGCCCGTTGGCGTAATGGTCTTGCTGCCGTGCGCCACATACAGAATGGCCGCCACCGCCAGAAACGACAGCCAGAAGCCGCTGGCCATGACGGAAAGCGGGTCGAATAACAGCACCAGTAACAGTGCCGCGGCGAGACTCATGGACGGCGCCACCCGGCGACGCGTGAGGGTGCCTGCCAGGATTACGACCAACATGATGAGGGCGCGCTGGGTGGGAATGGAAAACCCCGCCAGCGCCACATACCCCAGACCCGCTACCGCCGCCGCCAGGGCCCCGGCCTGGGGCGCCGGCAGGCGCAACACCGTGTAGCCCGGCCGCGACCACAGCCAGCGGGCCAGAAAAAATACCAGCCCTGCCACCAGGCCCACCTGCATGCCCGAGATGGCCACCAGATGGGCTGTGCCGGTGCGCCGCAACACCTGCCATTGTGCGCTGTCGACGGCGCGATCGTCACCGTTGGCCAGGGCCGTGACCAGACCGGTCATAGGATGGCCGGACAACAGCGTGGCGATGCGCACCCCCAGGGTCTCACGGTAGTCCGCCAGACGATAACGCCACGGCGACGCCTCCGCCGGCATGCGCCGCGGGGGCTGTTCGGGTCGCACATAGCCGGTGGCGCGCAGTCGTTGCTGGAACAGATGGCCTTCGTGATCGAATCCGCCGGGGTTCTGAAAGCCATGCGGGCGTTTCAGCCGGACACGCAGCGCCCACTGCTCGCCCGCGTGCGGCTGCATGGCGTCGTTATAGACAGTGAGTGCAATGCGGCGCGGCGTGGACACGGGTTTTTCATCCCGGCGCGCGGACAGCACGTCGAAGACAAAGCGCACACCCCGGTCGGTGCGTTGCGGGATATCGGCCACCCAACCCTGGACGTCGATGTCCTGGCCTTCCAGTGTCGGATCAAGGGCGTCGCTGAGTAGTAGACCGGCGCGCAACGTGAGCCACACGGCCCCGGCGAGAAAAAATACCAGCGGGAGCCAACGCGGTCGATAGCGCGTAAGCGCGATGGCGGGCAGTAGCGACAGACCCCACCAGAGGGAAGGGAGTACGGGCATTTGCTGTATCAGCAGTATGCCGCAGAGGAATGCCAGCGCCGCGCTTCGCAATGATACGCCTCCTTGCGTAAAATGCCGACAGTAGTCCTGGTCGGCGCCTCACTATACACTATCGGCTCTATGGCAAAAAAATTCGTCAAACGCTACATGCCGGATGCGCACAAGATCCGGCACCATCGGCACCTGCGATTCTTCGGCACCCTGCTGCACGATCCCAATCTCTGGCATTTGAACCGGCATTCCGTCGCCGGCGCCATGGCCGTCGGCCTGTTCTGGGCGTTCGTGCCCATACCGCTCCAGATGATCCCGGCGGCGGCATTGGCCATCTGGTTCCGCGTCAATCTGCCGATCTCCGTCGCCCTGGTGTGGTTGACCAATCCCATCACCATGCCGCCGGTGTTTTATTTCAACTACAAGCTCGGCACCTGGATACTACGGCGCCCGGTGGAGGACGTGACATTCCCCGTCTCTGACGTTAAGTTTGAGCTGTCCTGGACCTGGGTCACCCACGAATGGGCCTGGATCACCCATGAATTCGGCAACATCTGGCAGCCGTTTCTCCTCGGCAGCCTGATCGTCGCCAGCCTTTCCGCCCTCGCCGGCTACTGGGGCATGCGCGCCTTCTGGCGCCTGCATGTGGTACGCGCCTGGGAGACGCGCAGGAAAAAACGTCGCGCCGGCGTAAGACACCCCGTCAACCGGAACATCCGGAAGTAGAGCATTGTGTTTCAACTGCTCGGTAAACAACCAGCGGTAGATCGCCCAAGGCGTGGTGGGGTAAGGGTGGATAGTTATGCGGTAATTTCCCCATGCGGCTCTTGGCGTGATGCCTAGGGCACTTTTCACCGCGTTGTTTTCCCACATTTCGTCTAGTTGTATCCAATACCCTCCTTCCGGAATAGGACCTTTGTATGCAATTGCTTGACGTGCAGGTGAATAATCGAACTGATTTTTTTCGTTTCGTTTCGTTTGCCAGATACCGCAGGAAGCACAACTGCGAACTTCATTCCAAATCCCTTAAGCCATCAGCCATCGAATGTAAGACTTAGCGCCGTGCGCCCGCAAAACGGGATGCTGGGGGTGTATCTCTCACCGGTGTAATTCTGCCCCATGCAATTTCTCATTTTGAAGTTCTAACGTAAAGTTGAGGGGCGCTCCGCTTTTGGCGCGTCCCACTCGAACGCAATGTTAGAAGGCATGGCGCTACTCACTGGGTGCCGCCTCCTCTGATTGAGGCAAATGGTCGATGATTTCGAACCAAGGCGCTTTTGAACCAACCATAACGTGGCGCATGGGTTTGCAACCTGGATCACCATCTACCGTGCCCAACGCCAAACCGAAGGCGTCTTGAAAC